>JBDRSZ010000074.1:0-8782 GCA_043824415.1 bacterium
AGCATGATGTGCGGCACTCCCGCGAAGAAGGATTATTCCATACAACCGGTATCGTTTACGGATGTGCGTTTCACCGACCGCTTCTGGGCCCCGCGGATGGAGACGAACCGTTCGGTGACCATTCCTCATGCTTTCGCGAAATGTGAAGAGAATGGCAGGATGGACAACTTCGCAATCGCGGGCGGCCTGATGGAAGGCAAGCAGAAAGGGATTTATCCGTTCGACGACACGGATGTATACAAAACATTAGAGGGCGCGTCGTACGCCTTGATGCTCCAGCCCGATCCGCATTTGGAGGCGTATTTGGACAGCGTCATCGCTCTCATTGCAGCGGCCCAGGAAGAAGATGGGTATCTGTACACCGCCCGCACGAATAAGGCGGAAAGGCTGAAGCGCTGGTTTGGCGATGAACGCTGGGAAAAATTAGAGGGGAGTCACGAGCTCTACAACGCCGGACATCTGTTCGAAGCGGCGGCAGCCCATTATCAGGCAACGGGTAAGAGGAATCTTCTGGACGTCGCGTTGAAATTTGCCGACCTCATCGACCGGACGTTCGGGCCGGGCAAGCTCCGGAAACCGCCAGGGCATCAGGTCATTGAGTTAGGATTGGTCAAGTTGTATCGCGTGACGGGCGATGAGAGATACCTCAATCATGCAAAATTCTTATTGGATGTCCGCGGTAAACCTTTGGATGGCCGGAAGCTGCGCGGAGAATACAATCAGGATCACAAACCCGTCATCGAGCAGGACGAGGCCGTGGGACATGCTGTGCGGGCTTCGTATATGTATGCCGGGATGGCGGATGTGGCGGCTTTAACGGGTGATAAAGAATACATCAGAGCCATCGACCGGCTGTGGGAGAACGTGGCGGGGAAGAAACTGTATCTGAATGGCGGCATCGGCGCCGCAGGATCGAACGAGGGATTTATCGGGAATTACGACCTGCCCAACATGAGCGCGTACAATGAGACATGCGCATCCATCGGGAATGTATACTGGAATCATCGTCAATTCCTTCTGCACGGCGATGGCAAATACATCGATGTCATGGAGAGGACGCTATATAATGCGCTCCTCTCGGGCATTTCGTTGGACGGTATGCGGTTTTTCTATCCCAATCCGCTGGAGTCTGTGGGTCAGCACGAACGGAGCGAATGGTTCGGCTGCGCTTGCTGTCCCGGAAACGTCACCCGGTTTATTGCTTCAGTGCCCGGCTACGTTTATGCCGTCGAGGATGACCGGCTATACGTGAATCTCTACGCTTCGAATGGGGGAACTGTCCAAATCAAAAGACGGACTATCCAGGTCATCCAGGAGACGGATTACCCCTGGGACGGCCGTGTTCGTATCCGAGTCATCCCTGAAATTCCCGGCATGAAATTCACCCTTCTCCTGCGCATTCCTGAATGGGCTCAAGGTAAACCTCTATCCACGGATCTATACAGGTACTTGAACGACGATCCTGCGGATGTCCGGGTCGAGGTGAATGGGGAGACAGTGCCGCTTGACATGGAAAAGGGCTATGCTCGGATTCGACGGGCCTGGCGTTTGGGCGATACAGTGGATCTGAACATACCGATGATCATCCGTCGGGCGGCGGCTCATGACAGCGTGGCCGCGGATCGGGGACGCGTGGCTTTGGAGCGGGGCCCCTTTGTGTTCTGCGCCGAATGGCCGGACAACGCAGGGGGACATGTCCGGAACCTGCTTTTGACGGATGATGTCGATCTTTCAACCGAATTTCGTTCCGATCTTCTGAACGGCGTTCAGGTGATTCGAGGAAAAGCTGTCGGCTATGGTGTGGGTGAGGACGGGCATTCGTTGGAGAAGAAGGAGCAGGATTTTACATCGATCCCTTATTATGCCTGGGCGCATCGCGGGAAGGGCGAAATGGTTGTGTGGCTGGCGAGAGAGGAAGCGGCTGTCCGTCCGGTGGGGCGTCCCACGCTGGCATCGACGGGTAAGGTGAGTGTTTCCTTCGGCAGGAATCCGGAGGCTGTTAACGATATACTGGAACCGGAGAGCTCCATCGATCATGAAGTCCCCTATTTTCATTGGTGGCCGCACAAGGGCACGAAGGAGTGGGTCGAATATTCGTTCTCCAAGCCTGAAGAGGTTTCCAATGCAGAGGTCTACTGGTTCGACGACGCGGGCATGGGCGAGTGCCGCGTGCCCAGATCATGGCGCGTTCTGTATCTGGAGGGCGGAGATTGGAGACCGGTCTACACGACGGATGCGTACGGCGTTGAAAAGGATCGATTCAACAAAGTCGTGTTCGAGACGGTACGAACGAAGGCTGTCCGTCTTGAAATCCAATCTCAAGAAAATTGGGCAGGGGGCATACACGAGTGGAAGGTTGAGTAAAGTATGAACCTTAAAAAAGAGTTTGAGATGAAAATGAGTCGTTTGACGCATGCCATCGTCCTATTTGGGATGATTGTTTCATTCCGGTGCGGAGTAATGCATGAAGGTGATTATTTTATCAAACCAGTACCTTTTACGGAAGTCGAGGTGAAAGATGATTTTTGGTCGCCACGCATGGAGACTAATCGCAGAGTGACGATTCCATATGCCTTCCAGCAGTGCGAGGAGACCCATCGCATCGATAATTTCGCTGTAGCCGGAGGTTTGAAGGAAGGGCACCAAGAAGGGTATCGGTTCAACGATTCCGACGTGTACAAGGTCATCGAAGGAGCGGCATACGCCATTCATATTCATCGGGATGCTGAACTGGAAGCTTACGTGGATGGCGTGATCGATCTCATCGCTTCAGCGCAGGAGGAAGACGGGTATCTGTATACGGCCAAGACGGCCTTTGATCCAGAAAATCCGTCTGTCCGTGTCAAAGACCGCTGGGACAACATCCGTGATGATCACGAGCTTTACTGCGTCGGTCACATGTACGAGGCGGCGGTCGCTTACTATCAGGCTACAGGTAAGAGGAAGCTTTTAGAAGTGGCCCTGAAGAACGCCGATCTCATCGACAGCGTTTTCGGACCTGACGGTATGCGATACCCGTCGGGGCATCAGGAGATCGAGATCGGGCTGGTCAAGCTGTACCGGCTGACCGGAGAAAAAAAATATCTGAATTTGGCCAAATTTTTCCTGGACCAGCGGGGCGACTCGACGGGACATGCTCTGTATGGTGAGTACGCCCAGGATCACATGCCCGTGGTCGATCAAACGAAGGCCGTCGGGCATGCGGTGCGCGCAGCTTACATGTATACGGGCATGGCCGATGTGGCTGCTTTAACTGGCAATAAGGATTATAGTCGGGCCATCCAACGGATCTGGGAGGATGTCGTTGGCAACAAGCTCTACGTGACGGGCGGTATCGGCGCTTCCGGAGGCAACGAAGGTTTCGGAGGCGATTACCATCTGCCCAATGCCAGCGCCTACTGCGAGACTTGCGCCTCCATCGCCAACGCAATGTGGAATCACAGACTCTTCCTGATGACGGGAGACGCGAAGTACATGGACGTTGTAGAACGGGTCATTTACAACAGTTTTCTGTCGGGCATCTCGATGGAGGGCGACCGGTTTTTCTACCCGAACCGCCTTGAAACGTTTACAGGCGCTGAGAGAGCACCCTGGTTCGGGTGCGCCTGCTGCCCGTCCAATGTCGTGCGCTTCGTCCCTTCGATTCCGGGATACGCTTACGCACATCACGGAAGCAGTGTGTACGTCAACCTGTTTCTCGGTGGAGAGGCCAAGATTCCTGTACGCGATCAGACGGTGCGGCTTTCTCAGAAAAGCCGGTATCCGTGGGACGGTGATATCCGAATCGGGGTAAATCCTGAGAAACCGGTATCATTCACGCTTCACGTACGCATTCCCGGATGGGCGCAGGGCCGGCCCGTGCCGAGTGGTCTGTACAGATACATGAATTCGGAGCCGGCCGATGTCCGTCTGAAGGTGAACGGTGTATCTGTTCCGCTCAAGATGGAAAGCGGTTACACACAGGTCGAGCGTCAGTGGCATGCAGGGGATGAAGTGGTGCTCACTCTGCCAATGCCCATCCGGCGGGTCGTGGCCTACGACAGCGTGGAAGCTGATCGGGGCAAAGTGGCGGTGGAACGGGGACCCATCGTGTTCTGTGCCGAGGGGTACGATAATCCCGACGACATCGTCCGAAATATCCTCCTGACGGATGATGCTCCCCTGGCGACTTCTTTCGAGACGGATCTCTTGAGAGGCGTCCAGGTGATTCGAGGCCGGGTGCTTGGCATGAAGCTCGATGCGGATGGAACGACGCTCCACAAATCGGCTCAGGCATTGATGATGATTCCTTATTACAGCTGGGCGCATAGGGGATTGTCACCCATGAGCGTGTGGCTGGCTCGGGAGGAGGGAGCAGCAAAACCCCTGCGTGCTCCATCCGCGGCTTCTACGGCCAAAGTGACGGCTTCCTTCGGACCCAACCCTCAGGCCGTGAACGACCAATTGGAACCACAATCCTCCATCGATCATGAAGTACCCTACTTCTACTGGTGGCCTCACAAGGGAACGACCGAATGGATTCAGTATAATTTCGGAAAGCCGACAATGATCTCCAGGTCGGAAGTGTACTGGTTCGACGACACGGGCATGGGCGAATGCCGGATTCCAAAATCGTGGAGGCTGCTGTATGGATCGGATGAAAATTGGATTCCTGTTGATAATCTGACTCCCTATGAAGTGGAAGCCGACCGGTTCGTCGAAGTGTCCTTCAAGCCGGTGACGGCCCGGGCTGTTCGTCTTGAGATTCAGTCACAGCAAGGATGGGCGGGCGGAATTCATGAATGGAGGGTGAAATAAGATACACCCTCCTGTGGTTTCACCACTCGAAGGGGAAATGAAAGAAGGATCTTATCGATCGTTTACGGGAGAACCTATGAGAAACGTAAAGGCATCTGTACTGTTCTTTTTATTCGTGTGTGGTTTTGCCGATTCTCGTGCCGCTTCTTTTTGGAGGGAATACGAAATTCGGTCACCGGATAAAATGTTGAAAATGACCGTCTCGATTCAAGACGGGATTGGGTATGGAGTCACTTTTCGGGGAAAGGAAATCGTTTCCTTCTCCCCGATTTCGCTGACGGTTAGGGGAGTGGGGATTTTAGGAAGAGACCCGAAAGTGAAGAAGGTCCGACGCCGGAGCGTGGATGAGATGCTCTGTCCTATGGTACGGGTGAAATCGAAATCCATCGCGGATCGATACGAGGAGATGTCCGTCGATTTCGCAGGCGGATACGGAATCGACTTCAGGGTGTATGATGACGGAGCGGCGTATCGGTTCAGGACCGATCTCAGTGGTGCGATTCAGGTCGTCTCGGAGGAAGCGGTATTCCGGTTTGCCGGGGACCATTCTGTTTATTTTCCGACGGAGGAGAGTTTCCTGACCCATTCCGAACGGCTGTACGAGGTCGTTCCGATGAGCAGCATCCCTTCGGAAAAGATGGCCTGCCTTCCCGTTCTCATCGATGTGAAGGACGGTCTGAAAATCGCTGTGACGGAGTCCGATCTAAAAGATTATCCGGGGATGTACTTGATGGGAAACTCAGATACTTCGCTTCGGGGGAAGTTTCCGGCCGTTGCCCTCAAGGAAAAGCAGACCCGAGACAGGACAGTCGAGCTCGCGGAGCCGTGCCGGATCGAAGACACGTCCTGGATCAAGCCTGGCAAGGTTGCCTGGGACTGGTGGAATGCAAACAACGTATACGGCGTCGATTTCAGAGCGGGGATTAATACGGAGACGTACAAGTACACCATCGATTTTGCCTCGCGGTACGGGATCGAGTACATCATCTTGGACGAGGGATGGTCGAAGACGGACGACCTCCTTTCCGTCAACCCGGATATCAACATGGAGGCGCTGCTCAGTCGTGCGAAGGAGAAGGGCGTCGGTCTCATCCTCTGGGTCATATGGAAGACGCTGGACGATCAACTGGACGAGGCCCTGGACCTGTTCGAGCAGTGGGGCGTGAAGGGGATCAAGGTTGATTTCATGCAGCGGGACGACCAATGGATGGTGAACTATTACTGGAGGATCGCACGGGAGGCGGCCAAGAGGCATCTTCTAGTCGATTTTCACGGATCGTATAAGCCGTGCGGACTCCGCCGCGCCTATCCGAATGTGCTGACCCGTGAGGGCGTTCGGGGATTGGAGCATGTCAAATGGTCGAATCATCCGACTCCGGAGCACAATGTCACGCTGCCCTTCATCCGGATGCTCGCCGGACCGATGGATTATACGCCCGGGGCGATGATCAACGCCCAGGAAAAGGACTTCAGGCCCATCTTTAACAGGCCGATGAGTATGGGAACGCGGTGCAATCAGCTGGCGATGTACGTCGTGTTCGAGAGTCCGCTCCAGATGCTGGCAGACAGTCCGTCGAATTATCTCAAAGAGGACGGATGCATGGATTTCCTGTCGCACGTACCCACGGTCTGGGATGAGACGGTTGTTCTGGACGCTCGTGTAGCCGACTATGTGCTGATGGCAAGAAAGCACGGCGAGGAATGGTACGTCGGCGCCATGACGGATCGGACGCCGAGGGAGATGACTGTCGATTTTTCATTTTTAAATGAAGGATCCTATATCATGGATATATACCGTGATGGCGTGAATGCGGACCGGTTTGGGAATGATTATGAAAGGATCGTTCGAACGATTTCGAGGAAGGACAGGATGACGATCGGTCTGGCGTCGGGGGGAGGATGGGCGGCAAGAATGACTCGCAATCAGGAAGAATAACCGTTTTTAGTTGAAAGGAGGCGTGTCGAAAATATGTGTTCTCAAGTAAGCGAGAGGGTGCGGAGGGTGCTGATTCCAACCATCGTCATCCTTCAAGCACTCCGTTGTTCACAACAACCGAAGGATCATCCCATCCAGCCTGTACCGTTCACGGATGTTCGGATCGAAGATCGGTTCTGGCAACCCCGCATCGAAACGAATCGGACGGTCACGATTCCGTATGCTTTTCGGATGAATGAAGAGACCGGACGGGTGGACAATCTGCGCAAGGCTGCCGGATTGATGGAGGGGCCGTACATGGGCCGGCGGTTCAACGATTCGGACGTGTTCAAGGCGATGGAGGCCGCAGCTTATTCGCTGGCTCTGCATTCCGACCCGTTGCTGGAGGCCAGGATGGATTCGCTCATTTCCATCATCGGCCAGGCGCAGGAAGAGGACGGTTATCTTTACGCGGCCCGGACCGTGGATCCGGAGCATCCCGCGCCAGGCGTGGGACGTGAGCGATGGATTCATCTTCAGGGAAGCCACGAGCTTTATAACGTAGGACACCTGTACGAAGCGGCAGAGGCCTATTATGAGGCTACGGGCAAGCGGGCTCTCTTGGACATCGCACTGAAGAATGCCGACCTAGTGAATTCTGTATTCGGCCCGAGTAGACGGCAGGACACGTCAGGACATCAGGAAATTGAGATTGGACTGGCCAAGCTCTATCGAGCGACGGGAGACCGGAAATACTTAGACCTGGCCAAGTTTTTTTTGGACCAGCGGGGACGGCCCCACGACAGCGAACCCTATCCCGATTCGTCGGTTTACGCCATTTACAACGGAAGAGCCTATCGGCAGGATCATATGCCCGTTCTCGAACAGACCGAGGCTGTCGGTCATGCTGTCCGCGCCGCCTATATGTACGCGGGCATGGCAGACGTCGCTGCTCTGACGGGAGATATGGATTACGTGAAAGCCATCGACCGCTTGTGGGAGAACGTGGTCGGCAGAAAATTGTATCTCACAGGAGGGATAGGCGCGCGGCACACCTCGGAAGCCTTCGGAGACGATTATGAACTGCCCAACCGCGACGCCTATACCGAGACTTGCGCTGCAGTGGGCAACGTTCTGTGGAATCATCGGATGTTTTTTCTCCACGGAGACGCCAAGTACATCGATGTCTTGGAACGTACGCTTTATAATGGGCTTCTCTCCGGGGTCTCTCTGTCAGGCAATCGATTTTTCTATCAGAATCCATTAGAATCGGACGGCGGGTACCGAAGGAGTGAATGGTTCGTGGTTTCCTGCTGCCCGCCCAACGTTGCAAGGTTTTTGCCCTCGCTTCCGGGCTATTTCTATGGGGTCAATGACGACGTAGTTTTTGTGAACCTGTATGCGAGCGGTCATGCCCGGTTGCACGTACAAGACGATTCTTTTGAAATCGTCCAGGAAACTTCCTATCCGTGGGAAGGCCAGATATGGATCTGGGTTTATCCGAAAAAAGAAACCACGTTCACACTGGCGCTGCGGATTCCCGGATGGGCGCGGGGCGAGGCCGTTCCGGGCGATCTCTATCGTTTTAAGGATTCACTTTCGACGAAAATTTCTTTGATGGTGAACGGGGAGAGCGTACCTCTCAACGTTGAAAAAGGGTACGCTCTGATTCGTCGTCACTGGCGATCAGGCGACCAGGTTGCACTCGACCTACCCATGCCCGTTCGACGGGTGCTGAGTCGCGAGGCAGTGGAAGAGAATCGCGGTCGGATTGCCTTCCAACGAGGTCCTTTGGTCTACTGTGCAGAGGAAGCGGACAACAGCGAGGTGTTGTCTATTACCGTTGATGACAAAACCGAATGGACTGTCCAAGCCCGACCTAATCTCCTGGGAGGCATCACCGTGCTGAAGGGCAGGGGAATGCGGGCGGGCCGCGACGTTCCGATCACTCTCATTCCGTACTACGCCTGGGCGAATCGGGAGGCGGGGGAGATGGCAGTGTGGTTGCGAAAACGCGAAGGGTCTGACTGAACGGCGTACATTTCATTTATCGAGACTGTTGAAAAACAC
>JBDRSZ010000075.1:0-6459 GCA_043824415.1 bacterium
GATGTCATGAGGATTGAGCAGTTTTAATTTTAAAAAACTCTTGCCGACCAATTCTTCCTTCTTATACCCTATGATTTCCTCGGCTGACCTGTTCCCGTATAGAAATTTACCGCTGAAATCATTGTAATAAATACCGATGGGAGAGCCTTCAACCAGAATCCTGTATTTCTCTTCTGAATCAAAAGCCGCTTCTGCGAATAGACTCTCTTTTTCTACTGTCTTGCCGGCGGTCAGTTTCTGCTTTAATTCGGCAGCTTGATTCCGCATGAGATTCAATTCGTCAATCAACTGTTCTCTTGTCTTGTGTTCATCTCTCATGATTCAATCCCCAATCAAGAGTACGCAATTCTTCCCATTTTAAAGTGTTTTAACACTTCCGGGCATCTCTCCCATGTTTTTATGAAATACGATAGCAATGTAAGGAAGCAATTCTATGATCTAAAATGATGGAACGATATCGGAAATCGGGTATCAGTCATTCATGATGCAGTCGAAGTGTTCAATATATGAACAATCAAATATAGGTAAAGAAGAGTCTCAAATCAAGAAAAATAACATGTAACAAGATGGCCTCCACTTTTAAAGTGGAGGCCATCTTGTTATTGGACGGTAGGTCCGAGATACATCGGAGAGATTCTCGGACATTCATATGCAGATGGGGCAGGATATACATCCTGCCCCATCGTTGGGTATTTCACTCCGAAAAAAAAAGGATCAGCACCAGCCAATCCTTTCTTTCCTTTAGTAGCGGGGAGAGGATTCGAACCTCCGACCTTTGGGTTATGAGCCCAACGAGCTACCAGCTGCTCCACCCCGCGATGTCAATTAATTACTTTTAATATAACCAATTCTAAAAAAATGTCAAGACCTTTTTATGCCCTCTCCTCTTCGAATTTCACTGAAACGATCTTCGAAACACCTTCCTCTTCCATCGTCACACCGTACAGTGCCTGAGCGACCCGCATCGTCATTTTATTATGCGTCACGATGATGAATTGTGTTTTTTCCGCGAACTCCGAAAGTACGCGCGTGAACCGCTCGATGTTCGCATCGTCCAAAGGCGCGTCGATTTCATCCAAAATGCAGAAAGGACTCGGCTTCACAAGATACAGTGCAAAGAGGAGCGATATGGCCGTTAATGCCCTCTCTCCCCCGGAGAGCAAGCTGAGATCTCGAAGTTGCTTACCCGCGGGCCTGGCGCTGATTTCAACCTGAGCCTCCAAAGGATCCTCACCTTCTGCCATGCGCAGGTCAGCTTCCCCGCCCTTGAAAAACCGGCAGAACGTCTCCCTGAAATTCTTCCGCACTTCAGTAAAAACTTGTCCGAACCGTTGACGCGCCGTTGAGTTGATCTTCTGAATCGTCTCTTTGAGTGTCGCTTCTGCGGAGAGAAGGTCATCGCGCTGCTGATTCAAGAAATCCAATCGCTTCTTTTCTTCTTCGAATTCTTCAAGAGCCGCCAGATTCACCGGACCCAGCATTTTCAGTTTGCGCTTCAGATCCTCGATTTCTGTTTCAGTTTCCTCTAAATCGACCGCTTCTTGAGGAGGCAGCTTTGCCACATCCGTTTCATAGCTTTCCCACAGCCTGTCTTTCAGAGATTTGGCCTGGTGATCCAAATCGGCAATCTTCATCTCAAAATCATGTATACTCTCCGATGCTTCTTCACGATCACGCCTGACCTCGCGAACTTCCTTCTCCTTCGTACGCACTTCTTCTTGCAGTGTTTGGTACGATTCCTCACGCTCCCGGAGTTGACAATCCTTGTCCTCTTTCGCGGAGTAATCTTCCCGCAGCGCCTTCTCGTTTACGCCGACCTCTTCCTCATAACGGACGATCTCCTTTTCGGCATCCTTTATCTCACCCGACCGCTGCGTCCGCGTTGTCTCGATCTCTTCGATGAGTTTCTGAGAACGATCGATTTCATAATCCAAATTCTTGGCCTCTCCGTTCAACCGCACAACGGAGAGATTGAGCCGATGGACTTCTTCCTCCATTTTTCGTTCTTCGTTTTCCAGCCGATCCACTTCCGTTTGAATATGTCCCGATACCGTTTCGATTTGCTCCCGCTTCTCGACGAGCGCATCCATCTGCGGACGGAGATCTTCCAAACGATCCTTTCCCTTCTCAATCTCCTCTAACAGTTTCTGCCTCTCCTTGCCGTTCTCCTCGATACCCTCCTCTGCTTTTTTGCCCTCGAATCGAACTTGCGCCTGCTGTTTCTCCGCTTCTAAAATTTTCTGGTCTATCAATCCGATATTTTTCTCCAACGTTCCTTTCTCATCCAAAAGAGATGCCCGTTTTTTCTCCTCCGCACGGAGAAACGCGTCCTCATCCGCAATCTTCTTCTTTAGATTCTCAATCCGCTTCTCCAGCTCCGCCATCCGCTGCTGACGCCCGACCAGTCCCTCTTCTTCACCCCGCGGACCCACGCTCTGGAATTCTCCCCACGTCGTCAGCAATTCTCCATGAAGTGTGGCCACCCTGAACATGCCGTCCGGCAGCACATCGATCGCCCGCTGTGCTCCATCTAAATCTCTCACGACCAATACATCGCTCAGAAAATAATCGACAACAGGCTGTATCCTCCTATCGCAGGAAACCAGCTCGTTTCCCCAGCCAATAGCATCCAAACCGGCCGGCAGTTTCAGGTGCGCATGCTGTTTTGAGAACTTTCCAATCTTATCCAGACAGACCAAAGAAACCCTTCCCCCACCCCTCCTCTCCAACAACTTCAGTGCGCCCAACGCGCTCGACACGTTCTCGGCCAAAAGATAACGGGCCGTCTCACCCAAACCCATTTCAACCGCAACGCGATGAGCGGGATCCGTTGACAATAAATCCGCGAACACGCCCATCACTCCCGGAGCTTTCTCCTCCAAAAGGTACCTGGCCCCGTCCATCATCCCCTCACGACTCTCCACGATGTGACGGAAGAATTGAAGCCGTCCTTGGACAAGCTCCAACCCGCTTCGATCTTTGTACAACTGTTCCCGAGTTTCTTCGATAGAGTTTCGGAGTTTCTCCTCCTTGGCCATGACCTTATCCATCGCCCGGACGAGTGTATTCCGTTCCTTCATGTAAACACGAAACATCTCATCCAACGACTTCTGCGTTTCTATAACGCGTTGCAGAGTCTCTTGAAAAACCGAATCTTCCTCGTCCAGACGCTCCAGCCTTCCCTGAGAATTATCCGTCCTCGCTCTGAGCTTCGTCTGTTCCTCGCTGAAACGGTTGATGTCTTCCAGGCACTCGATGATCGCTTTCTTCTTCGCGTTGAGTTCCAAACGCTTGAGGTTCAGTCCCTGCTGGAAGACTTCCAACTCCTTCTTCTTGTTCGTGAAAATCCGGCCGGCGCTCGTGATCTTGACTTGAAGCGCCTCCCTCTCTCTGAAGGTTACATCCAAGTGGGCCTTCTGCTCCTCTATCCTTTTCTTCAGGCCTTCAATCTCTTGCCCATACCGAACGATGCGCTCTTTGAAGGAGGAAATACGTTCCTTCCCGACACGGATGTCCGATTCTCTCCGATGGATGAGTTCGACCGTCTCGTTCAGCGCTTCTCTGACCTTTACCAATGCTTTCTCGCGTTCGACCAATAGCAGCCGGAGGGATTCCAAATCCGCTTCTTCCTTCGTAATCTCGGTCGTCCGGCCTTCCTTCTGTTTCTGAAGGGATGCAAGTTCCTTCCTCAGAGGTTTTATCTTCTCCCGGATCTGATTGAATAATTGAGCGCCCCTCCTCAATTCCAATGCCTTGATCTCTTCATAAAGAGTCTGGTACTTTTTGGCCTTGTGAACCTGACGGTTGAGCGATGAAGTCGTTCTCTGCACTTCCTGGATGATATCGTTCACGCGAAGATGATCGTTGTGCGTCGCATCCAGCTTCCGAATGGCGGCCTTCAGACGGTGTTTATACTTTGTCACGCCCGCCGCTTCTTCCAAAAGTTTCCGCCTGTCCTCTGCCTTATCGCTCAGGATGTCTTCCACCATCTTCAGCTCGATGACGGAATAGGCATCGGCTCCGATTCCCGTATCCATGAGCAGGTCGTTGATGTCCTTCAGGCGAACCGGCGTCTTGTTCAGAATGTACTCGCTTTCCCCGGACCGATAGAGACGGCGCGTGATGGCGACATCCGTGTAATCGATCGGAAGCATGTGTTTTGAATTATCGAAGACGACGGAAACCTCCGCCATACCCAAAGGCCTGGAGGACTGGGCCCCGCCGAAAATAACGTTTTCCATCCGGTCGGTTCTCAACACCGAAGGCCGCTGTTCTCCCAGCCCCCAGCGGATTGCATCGACAATGTTCGTTTTCCCGCATCCGTTCGGCCCCACGACCGCCGTGATCCTGCCATCAAAACGCAACTCGATCTTTTTGGCAAAGGATTTAAAACCGTGCAGCGTGATCTTTGAAAGAATCATTGAGTGACCAAATATTAAGCATAAAAAGGTGGAATGACGATAATCACCAGCGTCCGAACGGTCTGCGAATCCACAAAATACGCAAGAAAAACCCCCCTTCGAACGCCGGATAAAGGGGGACAGAAAAGCCCGACCTTCCTCATCGGACGTTTACAATATAGCCATTTCTCAAAATCATGTCAAGAAAAAACTCGGAGGCTGTCTACATAATCCTTTACTTTTTCATCCATTTTATGTATAATGATTTTCATGAAGACAGATACAAACAAAGAAGCTGAAAAAGTTCAAGTAGCACTCATTCAGAAAGCCAGTCCGCAAGAGAGAATCTCGCTCATGTGCTCCCTCACAGAGACTGCGGTCGCTCTATCTCGAAGAGCCATATCACGCTCCCATCCAGGATTGAGTAAGTGTGAATTAGATTTACTCTTCGTCGAATACCACTACGGAACCGATCTGGCAAACCGTTTAAGGGAATATTTAGACCAAAAAAAATAATGAAAAAATTAACGATATCCGACGTGTTAAAGCCGGTAGCGAAAGCTTTCGACGAATTGAACATTCCCTATTTTATCGGAGGTTCTGTGGCCAGTACAGTGTACGGTCTGGCCCGGACAACACTGGATGTAGATTTGATTGCTGATTTACGATCTCATCAAGTGACACTTCTCGTCGAAAAGATTAAACACGATTTTTATATCGACGCTAACATGATTCTCGAAGCCATCAACAGACGATCCTCCTTCAATCTGATTCATCTGAAGACAATTTTCAAAGTGGATGTATTCATCTTAAAAGAGAGAGATTATGATAGGACGGCATTTCAGAGAAGACGAAAAGAATCATTAGAGCAAAAAAAGAATGCGCCTCAATATGATGTCGCATCCCCCGAAGACGTCATCATCAGTAAATTGGAATGGTATAGGGAGGGAGGAAATATCTCCGAACGACAATGGAACGATGTGTTAGGAATCCTAAAAATTCAGAAAAATCATCTCGACGAAGACTACATGCGAAATTGGTGTGTGAAATTGGGGCTCGAACAATTATTAAAAAATGCCCTCCGAGAAACAGAATAATCTAGTTTGATTAATTCACAAACCACAGATGAACACAGAGTAAAACACGGAAATTAAAAAACATCGTTAACTTGGTTTATGATGTTGTTTCAGATTGTTCCTTTTAATTCACTTCATTTTAATTCAATGTTTTTTCTTTATCTGTGTTATTCCGTGTTGATCTGTGGTGAATAATTCAGGCTAGAGAATTATTTTTTTTATTGCATATTGTCCCGAAATTGGTTACACTCCATCTACCTGCCAAATAAATACATATCATTCTTGGATAACAACGATCACGGTTTGCGGGTATAAAGGCGGCTGTCGAACCTCTAAGAAGGGAAGGACATGCAGCACTGAAGATACTCGATAAAATGACACGGGAAGTCCTTTGTCTTAATATAAAATCGTCTATCATAAATTGGATGGAATGTTATTTTACAAAGCAAAGACACCACGACCTCACACCCTGGGTTGTGAAGTCCAGAGCGATTAAAATCAGGTTGTTGCAAAACGTAATCGATTTTTAGGGAGGTAAAAAATGAAAAAGAATATGACATTACTCATTCTTGTAACCCTTGTTGCGTTTTACCTATTTGCTAGAATAGGCTTTGCACAAACGGTAGAGGAAGAGCCCAACTGGCCTATTGGAGCTGCTGGAATAAAAACGATTACTTCGACTGGTACTTTTACAGGTAATTTTACTTCTCAGGATAACGATCTCTGGTACATATATTTTCCTTCCTCCGGAAACATTACCGTGACATATGATAATGCGCCTGATACATATAATACAATATATCTTTGGTCGAAGGTGGGCGGTTATTATATAAACTTCGGTGCCACTTTGGAGACTTCTGCTCAGAGAGGTGGCAGTTTTACCTTTGACCTGCAAAACGATAGATATTATGTGATTGAGGTTTTTACTGGGACCGCTACGGGGCCTTGGCAATTCACCATTAGTGATGGTGGTGACCTGTCCT
>JBDRSZ010000076.1:0-10719 GCA_043824415.1 bacterium
CGACCATCCCATCCGCGCCACGGGCGAAATGCGCACCTGGTATACCGGAAAGCCCTGCGAGCGGACAAATAAATCGCACATCAACATCTGCGTCTATGACAGCGCCTGGGAAGCATCGGACGCCTTTGTGCTGGACGACAGCAATCACGTCGCCGCCTGGGCCAAGAACGACCACCTGGGATTTGAGGTTCTCTATGTTTATCGCGGCGTGGTGCGCAAATACCGGCCCGACTTCCTGGTGCGGCTGACTAATAGCGAAATGCTCGTCCTGGAGACCAAAGGGCAGGACACGGAGCAGGATAAAGTAAAGCGCCGCTATCTCGAAGAATGGGCGCAGGCGGTAAACGCCCACGGGGGCTTTGGGCGCTGGCGTTGTGCGGTAGCAAAAGAGCCGGGTGAGATCAGGGATATTCTGATCAAACACGATGCGACCGCAGGGTGAGGCTAACAACGGTTTGCCGCCGACGTTACTCCGCTGCGCTCCGCGACACAGTCGAATCCGACTGTTAGGCACCGTCGGCAACTACACAAACACGCTTTTGGAAATACAGCCATGACGACCGATACGAGAGTTAGAAAGATTATCAGTGAGCTCGTGGATAGAATAATAAAGGGATACAATCCTGAGGAGATTCCTCTTTGGCACTCATGCTTATGGGGTTACTCCTAAAATATTATGATTCCCTCTCCCTTGAGTGAGAGGATAAGCTTGCCTGTTGCAGGAAGGGGAGAGGAGAGATAGAATTTTTTTACTCAGTAAAAAATAGGGGTTATTCAGTTCATATTGTAAAAGTCATTGCATTTTTTATAGAATCTTTGTATTCTTATGACGGTTCGGAATGAACTCATCCGCAAGGGGATCCATCTCATGACGCTTGTCATCCCGATGAGCTACATCATCCTGCCCAAGGCATGGGTTCTTGTGATCGTGGGATTTGCTCTGGCGGTCGCTGCGGCTGTCGAAGCAGCACGGTTTTTCTGGGCGGATTTCTCCCGACTGTTCTATCGTCTGACGGATCGTCTTCTGCGGGATCATGAGAGGAAGCATCTCACCGGAGCGACGTATCTTTTCGCCGGGAGTTTCTTTACGATCCTGCTTTTCGAAAAATGGATTGCCGTCTCTGTCATTTCCTTCGTCGTGGATTCGGATGCTTTGGCCGCGCTTGTGGGTAAACACTGGGGAAAGATTTTCATCTACAGAGACAGGACGCTCGAAGGCGGTGCTGTTTTTTTCATTTCGGCTTTGGCCGTGGTGTTTCTCGTACCCGGGAGCCGTCACATCGTGGGATTTGCGGGTGCTTTTATCGCCCTCTGCGTGGATGTTTTTTTTAGCCGAGTGGTGGATGACAATTTGTCCATTCCGCTGGCCTCAGGAGGCGTGATGCAAATTTTTTCGTGCTTGATGGGTTGAAGTCGTTAAAATGTCGAATTTAAGGGCATGATTTTGATCGATGTAGAATTGAATACGTTCGGAAAGCAAGAAACAAAACAGGCCAGAAATCCGTAACGTTATACTCGGAATCGTTTTTGGATTGAGGAGAAATGGCTTTTCATTTTACACAGAAAGATTTCGATCGGATTGCTTCCGTATTAGAGGCAGAGTTCAAGAAGGCCGACCGATGTTTTCGAATGATCCTGGAGAATACGAAAGAGAATCGAAAACTCTCTCTTGAAATCTATCCTGACATCCCTATCGGGAAGAAAACGGGAACCCTCATATCAGTGTATACCCGTTCCTCTCATCTACAGCTTCATTTCTGTTCCGGGTATGTGGTGAGCAAGATGCTGGGAGAAGTGACATTCGTGGGGGAGTATGACGGGAGATTGTCGGGGTTGATTATCGAGAAGGGCGCTGCGTGCTCTCTGTATGCGAACGTGGATGCGAGCCTGCTTTCGGGCGATTTTACGAAGTTGGGGCCGGAAGTTATGCTGTCGGGGATCGCGCTCTCTCTGGTCGAGCACATCTTGCCCGAACAAACGTCGCAGTGAATATGTCTGCAGAGTGGGAAAACTACGACGGGCTGAAAGAATTCGTCTTTGACCGGAACGGAAGTCTGTTCGGTGTCGCTGAAATCGATCCTTTCAAGGATCGATTTTTATTGTCTCCTTCCGAGCTGAGGGGACTGACGCACGGCATTTCCGTGGGCACGGCGCTCTCCCGATCTGTCTTCGAAGGAATCATCGACAGACCGACGCTGCTCTACAAATGGCACTACCGTCAGGCCAACAACTTTTTGGATGGATTGGCCTTTCTCCTGACGCAGTACATCAATGCAAAAGGATTTCGAGCGCTTCCGATTCCAGCCTCTCAGATCGTGGATTGGGAGGCTCAGAAGGGGTGTGTTTCGCATCGTGCACTGGCCGAGGCAGCTGGGCTGGGCTGGCGGGGGAAGAACAATCTTCTCGTGAATGATATGTACGGATCCCAGGTTCGCCTCGTGTCCGTGTTGACGGATATGCCGCTCCTGACGGATCGGCCTGTCGAGAATGGATGCGGGAATTGCAGACGCTGTGTTTCGGCGTGTCCTGCCAGCGCTCTGGGCGAAGAAGCCGATGCCTACGATTTGAAAAAGTGCTATGACCACCTCAGCGTTTTCTCCAAAATGCCGGGCATCGGCCAGCATATCTGCGGACTCTGCGTGAAGGCTTGTCCGGGCAAGGCGAATATGAAATGACAAATTAAAGCGCATCATTATCTATCCGTAAGAAAACCGGGTTGAAAGTATGATCTGTGCACTGTATATCGATACGCTTGCATTGGGACCGCTTCAGACGAATTGCTATATCCTTTTCGAACCGACTTCGAATCGGGCTGTTGTTGTCGACCCTGCGGACGAGGGCGAACGGATCTGGAAGACGCTTCAGGAAAAAGGGTGGATTTTAGAAAAAATCCTGATTACGCATGGGCATTTCGACCATATCGGCGGCGTAGCAGCTCTAAAGGGCTTGTCTGGAGCGGAAGTCTGGATACACGAGAAAGATTCTGGAATGCTCGAGAATGCAGAGAAAAATTACTCTTCTTTTGTGGGCGCCCCGTATGCGTGCCGGAAGGCCGACGGCTATCTCGAGGACGGTCAGATTATCTCCATCGGTTCATCCGAGATTCGCGTTCTCGAAACGCCCGGGCACACGCCGGGCGGGGTGAGTTTCGTGGGGGATAGTTTTGTCATTGTGGGGGATACACTGTTTGAAGGAGGCGTCGGACGGACCGACTTTCCAGGATCGTCGAGCTTGCAGCTGTTGGAATCGATACAACAGAAGCTGTTGGTTTTAGACGACGATACGCGCGTGTATCCCGGTCACGGTCCGTACACGACGATCGGAAGAGAACGCAGGGAGAATCCCTGGCTTGCCGCGAATGCATCCTTTATTTGAGTCCCTTTTGGGTCGATTCCTGAACCACCTTGTCTTGGATAAGGGACTTTCTCCGAATACACAAGCCGCTTACGAGAACGACATCCGGCGATATCTCGTTTTTCTACAGGAGCGCGGTATTGAGGATATCCCGATGGTTTGTGCACAGGATGTCCGCGATCTCGTTGTGTTATTGAGCGAGATGGGCATGGAGAAGTCGAGCCTGGCGCGGAACATCACGTCCATCCGGATGTTTCACCGATACCTCGTCGGGGAGAACGTGATGGAGACCGATCCTTCGGAGCATATCGAGATTCCGAAGAAGGATCACAAGCTGCCTATCGTTTTAGAGATTCCGGAAGTCGAACGGCTGCTGGAACAGCCCGACCTGTCGCTTCCGAGGGGAATCCGCGACAGGGCAATGCTGGAGTTCATGTACGCGGCGGGTGTGAGGGTCTCTGAATTGGTGGGGCTGGCTCAGTCGGATGTGATGGAGGAAGAGGGCTTTGCACGTGTCTTTGGAAAGGGATCGAAGGAGAGGATCGTGCCTGTGGGCGACGTGGCGATTCAGTATATCCTGCGATACCGTCGTGATGTGCGGCCGGATTTTTGCAGGAAAGACAAAGCGGGCGATACACTCTTTCTGAGCATGCGTGGCCGACAGTTGACGCGTGTGGCTGTGTGGAAGATCCTCAAAGCGTACGCGCTGGAAGCGGGTATTTTGAAAAACATCAGCCCACACACGCTGAGGCATTCTTTTGCCACGCATCTGTTGGAGGGCGGAGCCGACCTGCGATCGGTCCAGGAGATGCTGGGCCATGCGGATATCTCGACGACACAAATTTACACGCACCTGGATCGCGAGTATCTGAAGGAGGTCATTCAGACGTTTCATCCGAGAGAGCAGAAAAGAAAGGAGACAACCTGCCTGCCGCAGGCAGGGAGACAGGAGGCGGAAGGTATGAGGGAGTAGGGAGTAAGCAGTAATCGGTAAACAGTAAAAAGTAAAAAGCAAACAGTAGGCAGTCGGCAATAGGCAGTGAGCAGTTGAAGATAGACCAAAAGCCAGAAGCCAAGGGCTATTGCATAGATTAGAATCAATTTGGGGAAATGTGAGTCGATCGATGTGGTTTAAAAAGAAGATCGGGACGGGATGTATCCTCGTCTGTTGCTGGTTGTTCCTTTCAGGACATGCGATGTGTTCGGAACGGCCGGCGAACAGTAAAATTCATCCTGTGTTGAGGCGGATACTCACGCTGAAAGGATGGGGCACGAACACGGTTTTTTCCCATTCTGTGAGACGGGTCGACGGTAGGGAAGCGGTCGGTGTCTTCATCAGGACGGATGATCCCGAAGCTTTGAGGCGTCGGGGCGTTCGCGTCAGGACGGTTGTTGGGAATATCGTCACGGCGACTCTTTCTCTTTCGATGGTGGAATCTGTAGCTGGAATGTCCTCTGTCAAATCCATCGAACCGGGGCTGTTGTGCAGGCCTCTCCTGGACAAGAGTACGGTCGAGATAGGCGTTGATCGGATCCGGGCCGGTGAGCTTGGCTCGGCGTATCGGGGTGAGGGCGTCATTGTGGGTGTGTACGATTCGGGGATCGATTGGTCTCACCCTGACTTCATCAATGCGTCGGGTCAATCCCGAATTCTGTTCCTGTGGGATCAAACGGATACGACGAGCCATCGCAGTCCGCCGGTCGGATTCGGATACGGAAGGGAATACACCCAGGCGGATATCGACGATGAGATCGACGGATCTCCGACCGGGATCGTGCAGGGCAAAGATCGCGTAGGCCATGGGACGCACGTGGCCGGAATTGCCGCGGGAAACGGTCGGGGAACGGGCAACGGCCAGCCGGCGGGTGTGTATTCGGGAGTGGCAAACGAAGCGGATCTCGTCATCGTTAAGGGCGGAGACGGGCAATACGTTTCGGACAATATCTTGGACGGTCTGGCGTACATTTTTCAGAAAGCGGGAGCGCTCAACCCGCCGCGACCGTGCGTGATCAACCTGAGCGTCGGGGAGCTGCATTTAGGCCCACACGACGGGACGAGTGCGTTCGAACAAGGAGTAGATAATCTGTTGTGGGAAGAGGGTCGTGCGATCGTTGTCGCTGCGGGGAATGAGGGGGATGATGCAATTCACTTTAAGGGCATTCTTTCTGGAGGCCAGGTCAAGGATTCTCTGACAATCACATTCCGGGTTGGTCAGAATGAGATTGGTATGGAGGATTATGTTTTATTCGATGTTTGGTACGCTCCGTACACGGGACTGTCCGTATCGGTCATCAGCCCGACTGGTGTGTCGTATGGACCGGTGGAGAGTGGCGTCCCGCCTATGCTTTTGGAGAAGGAGTGGGGAGTCGTATTTGTGAACAACGCGTCTGCCGGTGTGTATGAGGAAAACGGAGACATGGAGATCCTCATCCGGATATCGGACAGTAGGACGAACGGGACTTCGAATGATGACCTTGCAGCGGGAGACTGGAAGCTGAGATTCTGGGGGAATTCGGGCCGGTTCGACGGCTGGCTGTACGAGTCGTCGATGGGAGCGAGGATTACTGAAGGCGCGGATCAGTCCACGCTGATCGCCGAACCTGGGAATTCATTTCATGCAATCACGGTGGGTTCGTACGTATCCCGGGAGGAATGGCCGAGCTTGTTCTCCGTGCCTTGGGGACCAGAAAACCTGACGGTGGGTGCTCTCTCCACATTCTCCAGTCCCGGGCCGACACGTCCAGCGTCAATAATGAATGATGAAATTCGTCAGAAGCCAGAAATAGCCGCCCCTGGAGAGTTTATTTTGTCCTCTCTGTCGAGTCATATGCTCAATCCTCCGAGTGATCATTATATCGCAACGGACGGTGTGCATTGGGCTTTGAGCGGGACGAGCATGGCCGCACCCCATGTGACGGGTGTCGTCGCGTTGATGTTTGAGGCGAATCCGGAACTGAATTCTTCCGAAATCAAGGGCAGGCTCGTTCTGTCCGCCCGGAAGGATTCGTATACGGGATCGGCATGGAATCCGAGTTGGGGCCACGGCAAGCTGAACGCGTTAGAGGCGCTGCGTTTGTCTTCGGTCAAAGACGAAGCTCGGGAGGGTTTACCCACAGCGTTTTCTCTTTTTCAGAATTATCCGAATCCTTTCAACGGTGTCACAATCATAGAATTCACAATTCGTCCGGACGTTGATAAAGAGATACGACTGGCGGTTTTTGATCTGAAGGGCCGGTTGGTCTATACTCTCTTCGAAGGGATTTCTGCTGGATCTGGAAGACGACGCGTGCGCTGGAACGGACAGGGTGAAGATGGGAATCCGGTGCCTTCGGGAGTGTATGTATGCCGGCTCCGAGTGGGGGAGATGGTTTTAAATCGAAAGATGATCTATATACGTTAGAAGGATCGCATGAAACACACCCTCTGTGATGTTCCGGGAATCCGTGTAGGGCATGCTCAGGATGAGAAGGCTCGGACTGGATGTACGGTCGTTCTTCCCGAAGGGGGGGCAGTCTGTGGTGTGGATGTGCGGGGTTCGTCTCCCGGAACGCGCGAAGTGGAACTTCTCAAGCCGGTCCGGCATGTGGAAAGAGTGCATGCAATTCTCCTGACGGGCGGAAGCGCCTTCGGGTTGGATGCGGCCTGCGGCGTTCAGGCGTATTTGGAGGAGCGCGGCGTGGGTTACGATGTCGGTGTGGCTAAGATTCCCCTCGTTCCTGCGGCAGTTATCTTTGACCTGTTCGTGGGCGATCCGAGCGTTCGGCCTGACAAGAAGATGGGGTATGATGCGTGTCTGCATGCTTCTTCCGACGAGGGCGGGGAAGGGCTCGTCGGCGTGGGCACGGGAGCCACGGTCGGAAAGATAGGCGGGGGAGAAGGCCGGTCGAACGGGGGCGTGGGGTCGTGCTCCGAATCTCTGAATAATGGTATTATTGTGGGCGTTCTGGCTGTAGCCAACAGTTTTGGGGATGTCATCGATCCTGCGACTGCGAAAGTAGTCGGCGGGAACCGACAGCCGGATGGTTCCTTTCTCGACAGCGTGGCGTATTTGAAAGGCCATGCGGAGAATCCGTTCGCCAGGCCGGGAGCGAATACGACACTGGCAGTCGTAGCCACGAATGCCAGGTTGAACAAAGAACAGGCAACGAAGGTGGCCCAGATGGCTCAGGTCGGGATTTCGAGGACGACGCGGCCCGCACACACGATGTTCGACGGGGATATCGTCTTTGCCATGTCCGTCGGTGATTTGGAAGCCGATGTGACTGTCATAGGTGCGGTGGCAGCGGATTTGGTGGCTGAGGCGGTGGTTAGAGGGGTGAGGGCCGGGATGAAGGCGATACACGGATAGTTGCTGACCTGAATTATTCACCACAGATTAACACGGAATAACACCGATAAAGAGAAAACATTGAATTCAAATTACTTTTAATCTTCTCCCAGTGACTGTTGAAAATATTTTGTGTCATTCTTCTCACGTCCCGATCTTGCATTTGAAATATCAAGAATGAAGATCGGGACGTGAGAAGAATCTGGGGTGGGGCGTGTTGCTTCTATGATATGAGACTTCTGAAAAATTGATTAAATCTGAAAGAAGAAGGTCATCCTGAATCCTGGTCTGTCGCCAGGACAGGCTTGATTCAGGATCTTATTAAAGAGAGATACCGGATCACCTGCCTGCGGTAGGAAGGAGTCCGGTATGACAAGCATTGTGTATACAATTTTTTAGAAGTTTCATGTATTCACTTGTCTTGACGGTTTTAGTAAAAGACTAACACGATCTCGGAGTATCCTATGGAATATTTGCCCATTAATATAGATGAAAAATTTTCCAAATTTTCTGAGCACTGGTCTCCGAAAATCATCGCCCTGATGAACGACATGCATTTCAAGCTCGTGAAATTTCAGGGGGATTTTGTCTGGCACAGGCACTCTGAAACGGATGAGGTTTTCATCGTGATAGACGGGGCCATGATCATCGAATTCCGCGATGGGGGGGTTGAACTGAAGGTGGGAGAGATGTTTGTGGTTCCGAAGGGTGCCGAGCACAGGCCGTCGTCCAAGGAGGAATGCAAAGTCATGGTTGTGGAACCGACGGGTACGGTCAACACGGGTGATGCAGGCGGTGATTTGACGGCGGAGGATGGGATCTGGATTTGAGGGACGATTATCGAAATGAAGAGTCACCGAGCTGAGCAGGATGTTTGGTATCAGTAGAATGACAGCGTACTGGTTACTCAACCGAGAACTCCTGCCATCTATGTCGAATATGTGGACTTTGTGAAAGAGCCTGTACCATTTAACCATCGCAGCAATCTGCATATCAGCATTCCGCTGGCTTTCTTCACTAAAATAATGTATATTATAACCCTGCATGAACAAACATCATGCGCGCATAGGTAAATTCATAGAATAAACAAGCTTTTCTTGCCAGAGCCGGAATGTACCCTGGTTTAAGAACGGCCAGGGAGTACATTATAACGTGACTTTTAATCAATTTTCTCTTGATCCCCGCATACACGAAGGGATCAAAAATGCCGGGTATGTAACACCCACGCCCATCCAGGAAAAGGCGATACCCGTGGTTCTTGAAGGCGGGGATTTACTCGGATTAGCCCAGACCGGAACCGGCAAGACGGCAGCCTTTATTCTGCCGATTCTCCAGAGAATGATAAAGGGACCGAGACGTCGGGTGCGTGTTCTTATCCTCGCCCCGACCAGGGAGCTTGCCGAACAGATATACCAAGCGAGTGTCGATCTGGGTAAAAAGACGGGAATCCGGAGTGTTACCATTTACGGCGGGGTAAGCAAGAATCCCCAACTGGCGGCCCTGAAACGGGGAGTGGAGATCGTCGTGGCCTGTCCGGGCCGCCTTCTCGATCATCTGGGGGAAGGGAGTATCGATCTCTCTCAGATTGAAGTCCTCGTCCTCGATGAGGCCGATCGGATGTGCGACATGGGATTTCTTCCGGATATCCGCCGGATACTGAAACATCTTCCCCGAGAAAGGCAGACCCTCTTTTTCTCGGCGACTATGCCGGACGAAATTCGCAGCTTGGCGGATACTATTCTGAAAAATCCGAAGACGGTTCAGATAGGAATGATCGCCCCGGTGGAGACGGTCTCCCATGCCCTCTACCCGGTCCCCGGCGAGCTGAAGAAGTCTCTGCTCTTCGCAATCCTGAAACAGACTGCGACAGGCCGGGTACTGATCTTTACCCGTACAAAACACAGGGCAAAGACCCTCGCGCAGCTGCTTTTAAAAAGGGACTATCGTGTTTCAGCACTCCAGGGGAACATGTCCCAGAACCGCAGGCAGGATGCCATTAACGGTTTTCGCAGCGATAAGTATGATATACTTGTCGCAACCGACATCGCCGCCCGCGGCATCGATGTTACGGAGATTACCCATGTTATAAACTTCGACATGCCCGACACGGTGGACGCCTATACAAACCGGATCGGCCGAACCGGCAGGGCACTTCAGACCGGGGACGCTTTCACCCTCGTGGTAAAGGAGGATGAACCGATGCTCCGAAGTATCGAAAAGGTCCTCGGAGCACCGATCGAGCGGAAGCGTCTGGCCGACTTCGATTACGGTAATGTTGTCCCGGAAAATCAGTTCATTCGGAAACCGCCATCCGGGGTTCCCGGCGATCGAAAACCGAAGGGTACGCATGTTTCGACCCGGAGTCAGGGCGCAAAGGGGCATTTCCGGGGTAGAGGAGGGAAGCGCCGGAGACCCTCGGGTCGCGGGGGTCTGGGCTCCGGACGGGGTGGAGGGCCGTCCCGGAGCTCTTGAGATACCCGAGTGACAGGAAAATTGATCGAGAGCCGCCCGGCGAAGTGAAAATTTACATTTTATTACAATAGGAGATAAAATGAAGATCTATGTAGGAAATTTGGCGTACGAGGTCACCGAAGACGACTTAAAGCTGGCTTTTGAAGAATTCGGGCAAGTTGAATCCGTCACCATTATCAAAGACAAGTATAGTGGTCAATCCAAAGGATTTGGATTCGTGGAGATAGCCTCTAAAGATGAAGGGCAGTCTGCAATCGATGGCCTGAATGGCAAAGAGCTAAAAGGAAGAGCGCTTAACGTGAATGAGGCTCGCCCTCGCACCGAAAGTCGCGGTAGTAGAGGAGGATACGGCGGTGGCAGAGGAGGACAAGGCGGTAGTAGAGGAAGACAAGGCGGTGGCCGTAGCTTCTAATCATCGACATTCAACATATATAACTATGATCATCTAAAATTTCGCCTAACACATATGAGCCTTTCCGTGTCAAGGAGCATTGTTATGATATCAGACCGTAAGGAAAAGAGACGTGAGCCCAGAACTGAAGTAGATCAGTATTATAGCGTGGAA
>JBDRSZ010000077.1:0-5175 GCA_043824415.1 bacterium
CTGAAGATGGAATTCGGCTTCCGGACGGTAAGGCCTGGAATTCAGACGGAGTACAGTAAAACGGCAGAATCCAATAAGGAAGCTATGATGCTCACGGGTGATTTAAATGTGGCGGTGGTGGAATGGATTGTTCAGTACAAAATCAAAGATCCCTATAAGTATCTGTTCAAAGTAAGGGATGCAGCCAGTACGTTTCGCTACATGAACGAGGCTGTTGTTAGAAGAGTTGTGGGGGATAATTCAGTGGATGAGGTTATCACCGTCGGGAGGGCACGGATTGCCCTGGAGGCAAAAGAGGAGCTTCAGAAACTCTGCGATCTCTACGAAATTGGGATCGAGGTGAATCAGCTTATCTTTCAGGATGTCAATCCTCCTGACCCTGTCAAGCCGGCATTCAACGAAGTCAACGAATCACTTCAGGAGAAAGAGAGAAAAATCAACGAAGCCTGGTCGGAATACAACCAGGTAGTTCCTAGAGCAGAAGGTGAGGCCGAACAGACGATAAGAGGAGCCGAAGGATACGCCATGGAGAGGGTTAACAATGCCAAGGGGGACGCCAATCGGTTCACGGCTGTCTACAGAGAGTATGCTCGAGCTCCATTGGTGACTCGGAAGCGTCTTTATCTTGAGACCATTAGTGAGGTTTTTCCCAAGATTAGTAAGAAAATCATTTTTGATGAAAAACAAAATAATATTCTGCCCCTTCTTAACCTGGGGGAGGAGGTAAAGAAATGAAAGCGCCAGCTAATAAAATCGTAATAGGTATAATTGTATTTTTTGGTCTTATCCTTCTTTTTGATGCCTTCTACATCGTATCCGAAATGAATCAGGTCATCATCACGCAGTTCGGAGAACCTATCGGAGGGACGATTTCGAATCCGGGTCTACACGTGAAAGTTCCCTTGATTCAGAAGGCGAATTTCTTCGAGAAGCGCTGGCTGGAGTGGAACGGCGACGCGAATCAGATTCCGACAAAGGATAAAAAATTTATATGGATCGATACGTATGCACGGTGGAGAATCAGCGATCCGCTCGTTTTTTTCCAGAGAGTGAGGGATGAGAGAGGCGCCCAGTCGAGGATTGATGATATCATAGACGGCGAAACGCGAAACGCCATCGCGAATTTTGACCTGATCGAAATTGTCCGCTCTTCAAACCGGGAATTTGAGATGACGGAGGAAATTGCTATTCTCGACATCGCAAGCGTAATTCCTAAGATTGAAACAGGGAGAGATAAAATTGCTCAGGTCATCCTGGAAAAATCCTCTGAGATCACACCAGAATTTGGAGTGGAGCTCAAGGATGTACGGATCAAGCGGGTGAATTATGTTGATGAAGTTCAGAAGAAAGTTTTTGAACGCATGATCGCAGAAAGGCAGCGGATCGCATCGAAATATCGCTCCGAAGGAGACGGAAAGAGCGCTGAGATACGGGGCCAGAAAGAGCGGGAGCTGAAAAAAATCCAGTCGGAGGCTTATCGAAAAGCACAGGAAATAAAAGGGAAGGCGGATGCCGAAGCCACCAGAATTTACGCAATAGCATACAACTTGGATCCGGAATTCTACTCGTTCATGAAGACCTTAGAGACCTACAGGGTAACGATTGACAGCAGTACGACACTTCTTCTGACAACAGAATCGGATTATTTTAAATACTTCAAAAGGATCAAATAGATGAACATCGTCGAGACTCCTGTTCGGTTTCGTTCCACGACTATTCTAGGTGTGAAAAAGGGCAGTCAAATCGCTTTGGGCGGTGACGGCCAGGTCACGCTTGGCGATACTGTGATGAAAGAGAAGGCGCGGAAGGTGCGGAAGCTGTACAACGACACGATTCTGGCAGGTTTTGCAGGCGCCGCTGCGGATGCGTTCACCCTTTTCGATAAGTTTGAAAAAACGTTGGATCAGTATCACGGCAACCTGTATCGCGCTGCCGTGGAACTGGCCAAGGAGTGGCGGACGGACAAGTATCTCCGCCGGCTGGAAGCCCTGTTGGCTGTGGCGGATTCGAAAAGCACCCTCGTAATTTCCGGAACAGGGGACATCATCGAGCCGGACGACAATATCGTGGCCATTGGATCTGGAGGGCCCTACGCTTTGGCGGCTGCACGCGCGTTAATCAAGCATACGAAAATGTCTGCCGCCGAAGTGGTGAAAGAGGCCCTCCATATTACAGCGCAGATCTGCATCTATACGAATGACCGCATCGTAATTGAGGAGCTTTGATGAGAGCGGGTAAAAGAAAATCGGACAATCACCAGGACAATGGCGGACAGCTGACGCCGAGAGAAATCGTTGCTGAATTGGATAAATACATCATCGGTCAGGACAAGGCGAAGAAGATGGTGGCCATCGCCCTCAGGAATCGATGGCGGAGAAGGCGGGTCGAGGAGGACCTCCGAGAAGAGATCATGCCGAACAACATCCTCCTCATAGGGCCGACGGGGGTGGGGAAGACGGAGATAGCGCGACGACTCGCGCGTCTGGCGGAGGCCCCTTTCATCAAGGTCGAGGCGTCGAAGTTCACGGAAGTCGGATACGTGGGACGCGACGTGGAATCGATCATCCGCGACCTGACGGATTTGGCCGTTTCGATGGTGAAATCTGAGTGGACGGAGAAAGTGCAGTCCAAGGCGGAGGAGGCCGTTGAGGAGAGGCTGCTCGACCTTCTTTTCCCGAAAGTGAAAACGGTTAAAAGTCCGAAACCCTATCCGATCCCCGTCTCCGAGGTGCGTTCGCCCGCGGATGATGTCATGGAGGACAGGCAGGAGCGAACGAGGGAAAAGCTGAAACTGCAGCTGTTGGAAGGGAAGCTGGAGGATCGTATCGTGGAGCTGGACGTGGCCACGGATTCCTTTCCGATGCTCCAAATTTTCTCTCCGGTGGGCCTTGAGGAGATGGGGCTGAACATTCAGGACCTGTTCGGCGGCATGATGCCTCAGAAACGGAAGAAACAGAAGATGCCTGTTTCCGAGGCGCGTCAGGTCTTGATCGCCGAAGAGGTCCAGAAGCTGATCGACATGGAGAAAGTGGTGCATGAGGCGATCCGCAGGGTGGAGGAGGCTGGTATCGTGTTCTTGGATGAGATCGACAAAATCGCGGGCGCTCGTGAGTCAGTCGGACCGGACGTTTCGAGGGAGGGCGTGCAGCGCGACATCCTTCCGGTGGTCGAGGGAACGAGCGTCGTGACGAAATACGGGATGGTGAAGACGGACCACATCCTGTTCATTGCTTCCGGCGCGTTCCATGTATCAAAACCGTCCGACTTGATTCCTGAGCTGCAGGGAAGGTTTCCGATACGTGTCGAGCTGAACAGCCTGACGACGGAGGATTTCGTCCGTATTCTGACGGAGCCGGAGAACGCTCTCATCAAACAATACACGGCACTCCTGGCAACGGAAGGCGTCAAAGTCTTTTTCACGAAAGGATCGATCCGAGAGATCGCTCAAACCGCGACAGAGGTGAACGATCGGGCCGAGAACATCGGCGCCAGACGTCTCCACACGATCATGAGCACACTGCTGGAAGATTATCTGTACCGGCTCCCCGACGACTCGATCAAGGAAGTGAGGACGACTGCAGAGGATGTTCGGAACCGGCTGAAGGACATCGTGGAGGACGAGGATCTGACGAAGTATATTCTTTGACCGACATTGATTTTAAAGATATATTGAAAGTGAAATAAAGGACTGCAGAGGCGAGAGCCTCTGATAGGAAATGAGATAATCTATAAATATTAAGGTATTCTATGGACCAACTAATTTTGCCAATAGTTGCTATTATTATTTCTGTTTGGTTTTTTCATATGTCTCGCAGGTCTGAGAACCGCTCTCGCATATTATTGGAAAAAATAACGACAAAAACTGATATATTAGAAACAATATCAAGAAACCTAATAGTGAAGCTTATTGATTTTTCCACATATCGCGTTGCGGATTTAGTTGAAAATCTATCTTCAGCGATTAATCAAAACCTACCTGAACAAAAATTAATAGAGCCAAAGAACGAGAATGAACTAATAGAACAATTATATATATCACTCATTAGAAAGCTCTTTTTTGTCTACTTAGCCAATTGCTACCTCGTTCCGGCTATGATGAAATATAGCTCTTTTAAATCTATTCCTAAAAATCTTGTAAATAATCTAAACTTAACTTATTCAGAATTCAATTCTACATTAGCATTGCTTGAAAAAGTAGATCAATCAATTCTGAAATCTTTGACTCTCTATGAAAACTACGTATCAATAAAGCAATCAAAGGACGAAATTTACTCTTATGACAAGTTTATAGAAAAATTCAAGTATATTATAAAAGACACTTAATAATCATTTCAGTACGAACGCGAACATGTTAAAATTAAATTTTTAAAGGATGTTTTATATTCCCACATAGGCTCAGCCTCTGTGGTAAGGATTAGGGACTGAAGTCATCCATGAGCAAAACATTTGACCAGGGCAAGGATGAAGTCGTCAAGCTTTGCCGGTACTTCGCGACCAATTCGCTTGCGTTTCTTGCTCCGGGCGTCAAGGAAGCCCATATTCGGCAGTCGCTGATCGATCCGTTCTTCGAGGCCCTCGGCTGGGACGTGCGCAACACCGCGATGGCTGCGCCCCAATACCGCGAGGTCATCCCCGAGGACAGCCTTGACGTGGAAGGACACCAGAAAGCCCCGGATTACACCTTCCGTGTGGGACCCTTGCCGAAGTTTTACGCCGAAGCCAAGAAGTGCGGCGTCAACATCAATGCCGACCCTGGCCCTGCCTACCAGCTTCGCCGGTACGGATGGAGCGCCAAAGTGGCCGTGTCCATCCTCACCGACTTCCAGGAACTGGGCGTTTACGACTGCACGTCCCGGCCGCGACCGAGCGACAAGGCGAGCCACGCCCGAATACAGTACTTTCGTTTCGAAGAATACCCCGAGCGCTGGCGCGAGCTCTGGGACGTGTTCTCTCGTGAAGCAGTCTGGTCCGGGGCTTTCGACCAGTACGCTGCGTCCAAGCGCTAGCGCGGCACGTCCGAAGTGGACGTGGAATTTCTGAAGGAAATCGAGGGCTGGCGAGACGCCCTGGCCCGAAACATCGCCCTTCGGAACAAAGACCTTTCACCGGATGACTTGAACACCGCCGTTCAAATGACGATTGACCGCGTCGTCTTTCTGCGCATGGCCGAAGACC
>JBDRSZ010000078.1:0-3759 GCA_043824415.1 bacterium
CGTACCGCTCATGTCGGTCGCTCCTCCGTACTGCGTCCCAACCACCAAAACGTTCGCTCCAACAAGGGGCTCCCCCGTCGCCTTATCCGTCACCAACCCACGAAGCTTACCCGTCTGCGCAAACGCTATGGCCGGTAGTAATGCCAACAAAATGAATACACAAATAAGTTTTCGAGACATTGTCATACTCCTCCCTTTCTTGAGTGTTTTCGTTCAACTACCTCGACAAACATCAATCTCCCTTCCCTAAATCACCCCCTTTCTGCTTTGCTTCATCGACTCTATTTTTCATTGCTTTATAATGATTATATCAAAGAAAGAAAATTACTCACGATAGAAACCGCTAATAGAATATTCAGAAAGCGACCCACCATGACCTGCTCGACCTTCTTCTTATACATAACAATCTCGATCTTCAAAAATAGGAACAGTGCAATTCACTGAAGAAACTGTTGAAAAATAGCGTTTAAAGCATTATTCATGCTGAGCGGAGTCCCTGCCTGCCCGCCGGCAGTCAGGGAAGAATGACTGTAATATCAATAACTTGGAGCCTTCGACTTCACTCACACTAAAGAACTGATGGTTATTCAACAGTTACGAAAATAAAGATGGTATTTAACGACCTATTTTTCAATTCCCTCAAACCGCGAAAACCGAGATTCTATGGGATCCTCATCGAAAGTGGCGTTCTGTATAATAATACGAAGGAACATTAAAATACCCCATGATACAGAGAAACTTTTTTATCATGAACAGCGTAACAGTCTTATGCTTTCGCTTGCAAAGGTGTGGTATTGAATCCCATCATCCAGACATCCGATCTCTGCAAAATCTATCAAAAAGGAAACGTTGAAGTACGTGCCCTTCAGGGGATTGCCTTCCATGTCCTGGAGGGAGAGTTCGTCTCCATTGTCGGTCGGTCCGGATCGGGAAAATCAACCCTACTCAACCTCATCGGCGGACTGGACACGGCCACCTCCGGCAGCATCCGCATCCGGGAAACCGAACTCACCCGAATGAAACAGTCGGAACTTGCCCGACACCGGCGGCGCACCGTCGGCATGATCTTCCAGTCTTTCAACCTCATTCCCTCCCGGTCGGCGCTGGAAAATGTCTCCCTGGCCCTCGCCTTTGGCGGAGTGCTCCGGAAAGAAAGGAAAGCCCGAGCTTCCAATATCCTATCAAAAGTCGGTCTGATGCAGCGCACCGACCACAAGCCCGGAGAGCTTTCAGGGGGCGAAGCGCAGCGCGTGGCCATCGCACGGGCATTAGCCAACGAGCCGGACATCCTCCTGGCCGACGAGCCCACTGGGAACCTCGATAGCAAAACATCGCAAGAGACCATCAACCTCCTGAAGCAGTTGAATCGGGAGCAGGGCCTGACTGTCCTGATGGTGACCCACGACGAAACCTCCGCCGAAGCCGTCTCCCACCGCATCTGCCAACTGTTGGACGGAAAAATCATTCATCAAAAAATTCTCCGGAGCATCCGATGAGATTCGACGACCAGCTCCAACTCGGCTTGTCAAACCTCTGGCGCACTAAGCTCAGGACTGTCCTGACCACCCTCGGCGTGGCTATCGGAATCGGGGCACTCGTATCCATGGTCTCATTCGGGACGGGCATGCAGAAGAATGTCACGAGCGTTTTCCACGAAAACGACCTTTTCACCAGTCTCACAGTCACATCCCAGAAAGTAAATTTAGAACATGCCCTGGAAGGAGATTTCGAAGGCGTGATGGAATCCCTCAGGGAGGAAGGCCCTCCCCTGACCGATGAGGCTCTCCAGAAAATTCAGGAAATCACAGGCGTAGAAATCGTTTTTCCGGAAATCCGGTTCCCCGTAAAAATCCGCATCGGCGACGAAGAAACGCGCACGACGCTGCGGGCTCTCCCAACGGCCATGAGCCGGTACAAGCCCTTCAGCGAAATCCCCTTCGGACGGTTTTATCCGTCGGATACGTCGACCTCTGTCATCCTCCATCCCCGCGTGCTGAAAAATCTTAAAATAATCCTTAGAGAACCATCGACACCCACGAAAATTTCTTTGGAAGATTCCGCGCGCGGCGTCCGGAGCTTTCCGCCGGATTCCGTCCTCGGAAAAACCGTCGAAGTCGTCACCTCCGTCGTCGATGTCTCCAAAATGATGCAGAATCCTCTTCGAAATCTCATGCCATCCATCCAAACGCCGTTCCGCGAACATACGATCCGATTCCGAATCGCCGGCATCATGAAAAAACCGAGCGGCTTCGACGAAGGCCGCCTCGAAAGCGGCCTCCTCGTACCCCTCAAAACCGCTCAAAAAATGCCCCGGCTCGGATTCTCAAGCGTCTGGGATCTGCTGGGTAAAATCGGGAAATCGGAGGGATACGCGTCCCTCTACGTGCGCGTGGGGAAAATCGCGGACCTTACTCCCGTGAGAAAACAGATCGAAGCCATGGGATTCGGCGTCATCTCCATCCTCGATCAGCTCGAGGAAATCAAGAAAGGATTCATCATCTTCGACACGGCCCTCGGAGCCGTCGGAATCATCGCACTCGTCGTCGCAGCGTTGGGCATCATCAACACGATGGTCATGTCCATCCTGGAGCGAAGGCGCGAGATCGGCGTGATGAAAGCCGTCGGAGGGAGCGAGAACGAAATTAAAGGCATCTTCTTCGTCGAAGCCGCATCCATCGGATTCATCGGAGGAATCTTCGGCCTCATCCTCGGATGGATCGTCACCCGAATCGCCAACGTCGTGGCCAATTACTTCATGGCCAAACAAGGAGCCCCCCACGTCGACCTCTTCTATATTCCCTTGTGGCTCATCCTCGGAGCCATGGCCTTCTCCATCCTCGTCAGCCTGCTGGCCGGCCTCTATCCCGCCACGCACGCTGCCCGCGTCGACCCCGTCGAAGCCCTGAGGCACGACTAAGAAACGTATTTTCGTGATCCTACACTTTTTTCTTGACTTTTTCGAAAAAAAACATATACTACTTCTGTAGCAGCAACATACTTTTAAAAGCCACGGGCCTAAAGTAAGCCGTTCGTCACGGAGAGGCGATTTTAACCAGGGCTGATTTCGTATAATTTTACTTACTCGGATAACCAGGATTATGAATGCGGAGTCAGTTTTGAATTCCGGTTTTTTAAACAGAAATGCTCGAACGGACCGCCTGCTGCAGATGGAGCATGCATAAAAAGGGGGAATTCTTATACTGCTATACCATGACACCGGATTTGCGAAGCCACATCATGGTTACTTAAAAAATGTCTACTATTAGGAAAAGACATAAACGAAATCCTACTCTATAAAATGTCCAATAGAGGGAAAACTCTTTTCCTTCTATGAGGAAAAAACAGATTTTTTCCTTTATTTAGATATGTTTTTCCTAATAGTAGACATATGAAAAGAGAATGGATTGGTAGTTAAACTTATGTTATACCATAGAAAGTTAAACTTAATATTGAAAAACTAAAGGAGGGTAATATTATGCGACCTATACGAGAAAACCTAGTTATTATGACTTTCTTAGTTTTAAACCTTTTCATTAATTGTGAATCAAGGTCTGAAGATTACAATACAATAAAATCTGAAATTGGTGAGGCAGTAAAGTCAAAAGTAAAAGTTATACTCGTAAATTCAAATAAAACAATTGCTGAATTTGATCTTTCTGATAAGAATAATAATATCGATATTATGGAAGATGTTATAATATTATCAGTTCTTGATAAAGATGGTTCTGGTGAAAAACATTATTTGCCTTATAAAAATAT
>JBDRSZ010000079.1:0-6748 GCA_043824415.1 bacterium
CAGCCCGAAATACTCCTTAAGACGCGCACCGAGCCGTCCACTGTCGAGATCAGTGTTACTTCAGTCGCCTTGTCACGATAGCGAAGTGCGAGGATGGACCCTGCGTCAGGCGACCAGTCCAAGGGTTGGACGTAAGAGTCTTTCTCACTGTAAAGTGTGCGAAGGCCCGAACCATCCAGGTTTCTAATCCGCAGTTGAGGGACCCAGTCCTTCGTATACGAGTTGTATGCGATTTGTTTTCCGTCGCGTGAGAACGCTAGGTACTCGTAGGACTTGTCAGTCTCGCTCCAGTGCCCCCTATTTGTGATTCGCGTCCTCTGTCCGCTGGCAACTTCGAACTGGACCATGTCACCCGTTTCCCGGTCCATACCTCTGATGTACTTGCCATCCGCGCTCAAGGCCCCACCGACGCCGGAGGCATCTGCGAGAATCCGGCGTGTGACGAGTCCCCTGGTGCCACCGGTGCCAATGGAACCGCCAAGGGCTGCCAGCTTTGTCTTTGCCAGGGCTACTATCTCGGTTTGATCGGCGAAGTCGCGCACCACGCGCTCGTAAGCTGTGCGGGCCTGTGTATTGCCTAATTTTTCGTAACACAGCCCAATATGGAGCTGTGCCTTGGCAGCCGTTTCTCTGTTTTGTGAGAATTGTTTTACGATTGTTTGATAAATATCGATGGCCTTTTGCAGCTCTCCCTGTGATTCTTCGAAGTACAGGGCTTTCTCAAAAACTTGACCTGCTGTTTCCTGAGAATATGAATTACTGAGAATGAGGAGAACAGAGATGAAGGAAACAACGAGAACAGAAAAAACTTTTTTTGCGCTTTTCATGACATCCCTCCTTTTTTTGTCATTACAAATATAGTGGTTTCTAATGGGGGATGTGTTAAGGAAGTGTGAAGAGTTGTCGAAATTTCAGTGCAGACTTTTGGTCGTTCAATCCATCAGTTTATACCCAATTCCTCTTATGGATAGGATGTGCTTCGGATTCGATGGATCGTCCTCGATCTTTTTCCGGATATTGGCGATGTGGCTGTCGATGGTCCTTGAAGAAACAACCATGTTATCTTCCCCCCAGATTTTATCCAGGAAATCGTTCTTCGAAATGACCTGCTCTTTCTTCTGGATGAGAACCTTCAACATCTGGAATTCGAGAGGCGTTAGCTCCAATTTCTCGGATTTTCTTGTTGCTTCGTATTTTTTGAAGTCCAATTCGACTTCACCGATTCGGTAACGGGTTGGCTCTATTGGCCGTTCCTCAGTTCGTCGAAGTATGGCCTTGACCCGAGCTACGAGTTCACGGAGGCTGAAGGGTTTGGTGATGTAATCATCGGCGCCCAATTCCAGGCCCAGCACTTTGTCGATCTCCTGGTCTTTCACGGTCAGCATGACGATGGGTGTGGTATTTCCTTCCATCCGTAATTTCTTACACACCTCGTAACCGTCGAGGACGGGCAGCATGATGTCGAGGAGGATGAGATCCGGCGCATGCTGTTTTGCCATCTCTAGGCCTTCCTCTCCGTCTTCGGCTTGACAGACGTCATACCCTTCGGATTCGAGTTCATCCTTGAGACTCAAGAGGATGCCGGGCTCATCTTCGATGATGAGAATTTTTTTGGCCATAGAAACCTCACTTTCATTTTCTCTTCAAAGGAAGAATGAGTGAGAATGTCGTGCCCTGATCCACCTTACTCTCGACGGAAATCGTCCCACCGTGCGCCTCGACCGCGTGCTTGACGAGGGTTAAGCCCAGTCCTGTGCCCTTCACGGTTTGCCTGAGGGCGTTCCTGCCTTGATAGAACTTGTCGAATATTTTGCTCAATTCATCTTGTGGAATGCCGATTCCGTTATCCTTCACTTGAATGACAACATTTTCTACATCGGATCTGACACGAATCTCCACATCCTTCTTATTCTGTGAGAATTTCAGCGCGTTGTCCAGAAGATTGTTCAAGGATCGGGACAGACCATCCTGATCGATGAGAAGTGGAGGAATCTCATTCTCGATTTGCGTATGAATTTTTATTCCTTCTTGCATACGGTCTTTTCGGAAGTTGTCGATGGTCTGCGTTAGCCATGCAACCATGTTCGTCTCTTCGAAATTGTACTCTTTCTTTCCTTCCTCGATTTTGGAAAAGTCGAGGACGTTCTTGACCAGTCGTGTCAGTTTATCCGTATCTTGCGATATGACGGAAAAATATTCTTTCATTTTAGTTGGACTCTTCACCTTACCATCCAGTAATCTTTCCGTTAAAGCCTTGATGGATGTCAATGGCGTTTTCAGTTCGTGGGAGACGGAAGACACAAAATCGGATTTGATCTTGAGCAATTCCCTTTCGTGTGCAACAGTTTTCACTATCAAGACCGCACCGAAGGAGAGGATGATCATCAGAGTGAGGATCGTCCAGAAGTAAAAATTTTTGTGGATCTCAAAGACTCCCAGCGTTCCTGTACTCGTACGAGAGATTTCGATTTTCCATGGAGGAAAATTATCATCAAAATACTCGGATATTCGGGATCTAGATACTCCCTGATCCTCATCTCCCCACACTTTTTCTCCAGAAAGATCGGAGATGGCGATTTTCGTTTCTTCATCGAATTGGATATTTTCGATGATTTCGTTCACTATAACATCTAAGAGGTAATGGATATCCAGCTTGATTCCGAGCAATCCCAGGGGATTCCTACCGGCTTCATCGGGAATCGTGACTGCGGATATGAGAAAATTTCGATTGTCTACGGTTTGTGAGAGACGGAGGGGACGTTGCGTATCGGATGCGGACTCATTCAATTTTTTGCGGAGATCGGGAACGATCCCTTCCGTAATGTTCCTGCAAACGTGCCATTGTAAAATCTTTTTTTCGTGGAGTTTCTTCAACTGCTGAAACGTATCTTTTTCGCCCGATTCAGGTAGGATTGCTGCATCTTGATTTAGCATTGTCGTGACGTTTTCTTGCACCAAGGAGGCGTAGGTTTTAAATTGGTCTTCGTCCAAATTCCAGACATTTTCAAGAATACTTCCGTACAGCAGCAATGCTTGTTTTATCGCTTGTGAGGAATCACCCAGTTTTTGATAGGAATCTATGATCTGCAATTCAGCGGTCAGGGCCAGGGGTAAACGGGAAGGCGTCGTGCTTTCAGGATATTCATTCACGATTCTCAGATACGTTTTTACGGCTTGACGGAAATCTCCCAATTTTTTCTGATTGCGGGCCATGTGGTTCAACATCTCGGCCTTGGTGTTTTGATCCGTTGAGAGGGACAGGAGCTCCCTGTAGAGGGAGATGGCAGTTCGATAATCGTTCTTCTGGAATTCGCATTCTTGCGCTCGCTTTAACTTCTCTTGCTGAGAATCGTTGAGGAGTTGACTAGATCGTAAAAGACGTTTTTCCGCAGAAGGTTGGAGAAGTGGATATACGGGATTTTCGTCTCGATAGAGTATGAATATCTGCTCTATGAGAGGATTATCGTGTAATCGGTTATTTAAAATTTCTTTTATGGATGGAATATCTTTTTTGGCAAATGATGGGTAGTGGACTACATTTTGGAGAACGACTTCGACATTCTGGAATCGAGAATTGATCTGCGATTTTATGATATTGGCGATTCTTCGGTGTTCATTTTCTATTTGTTTTTCCAGTCGAAATTTCTCATTCCGAATCGACCTGATACCGAAGATGCTCAAAGAGACGGAGGGGAGAAAAATCGTCAGGAGGAAAATGGCGATCAGCTTTTTCTGTTTTCTGACAGCGATTTTAATGTATTCTATCATTCATTCACCTAATGAGGCAAGAACACCGCAGTGTAAATTTATCATAAAATGCTTATCGGAAAGTTAAGGAATTGTGGAGATTGTGTCAAGTGATTGTGGAGAGGAGGAACAAAGCGAATGTTTTATTTCATTTGAACACTCATTCGCTTCCGAGGACTAACGGAGTCTCTTTCTCGAATATTTTCTCCACCACTTTGAGATTCTTTCGGCTCTCGTCCCCGTTTAGCAAGGGCTCTTCTCCTCTTTCGATACATCGGGCAAAGTACTCTGCTTCTGCTTTATATCCATTCACAGGTTTGAATGTCTCGACGTGCTCTTCAGATTCTCCCTGCATTTTCAGGATGAGCTTGTTTTCGAACATTTTTCCAGTCGTGCCAGTAGGGACGTGGATGATGCCTTTGTCACCGGAAAGAGTGTAATAGTAGGCGTGCGTGAAGAAGGAGGAGGTGATGTGGGCCACGACGTCGCCGAGTTGAAGCGTGGCCATGGAGAATTTATCGATGGCGTCAGGATGGTCTCTATGAGCCAGTGAATGGATGACGGTCGGTTCCTGATCCGTCATGTAGCGGGAAAGGCTGATTCCATAAATTCCCAGATCGAACAGGGCACCGCCTCCGAGGGATTTATTCCACCGAAAAGTGCCTTCGAATTTGGATTGGATGTCGATACAGAAGTTGAAGTCGATGTACCGCAGCCGGCCGATGGCTCCGCTCTTCACGAACTCCTTCACGCGCTGATGGATGGGCAGGAATCGGTACATGAAGGCTTCCATGAAGAAGACGCCGTGTTTCCGGCAGGCATCCGTCATTTCCTCTATTTCTCGGACATTCAAGGCAGCCGGTTTTTCGCAGAGCACGTGTTTTCCGGCCAGAGCGCATCGAATCGTGTATTCGTGATGAAGATGATGGGGAAGGGGGATGTAGACGGCGTCGATGTTTTCATCGTCTATCAATTCTTCATAGCTACTGTATGTCTCAGGAATGTTAAACTCTTTGGCGAACGTTTTTGCTTTGTCGATATTACGACTGGCTATTGCCGTTATCTCGGCATTGATGGATTTTTCCCTGGCGAAGGTTCGGGCGATGTTGGCTGTGCCGAGAATTCCGTAACGAATCATTGTCGGTCTCTCTCATTAGTATTGGAATTCATCCTTCAGAGTTTTAAAAGAATGAAATCCTAAAGCATGAACTCCACATGAAATGCTAAAGCCTGAATTCCGGATAAGTCCCATTCTCCATGAGTGTCTGTAGCGTGCCGTCTGCAAAGTTGAGAATGACACGGTCGACGTGGATGTTGGGTTGCGTTTCTGGTATGTATATCCGATCGATGTGGATGACTTTGTCGGGTGATGAGAAATCTTTCACACCGACGGCGCCGCCGAAATGATCGCTGCGGCCGAAGGCGATGTGGAGACCGAGCTTCTCATCCAACAGGATTTCGCCCGTCGGCTTGACTCCAAAGTCCCGGAGCACGCCGAAACCGATCTCAGCGATGTTGGCGTAGGCGGGCTCATCCGCGATTTTTTTTCTCTCCCTATCCGAGAATGGTCCATTACTTAGAATTTCAATGGCCTTGTTCTTTTCGATTCTGTAGAGTACGATTTCATCCTCAAATTGGACGGGAAGCGTGCCCTCGGACCGGCTCGGTTCTTCTTTCTCGCCTTCGTACGGCACGATGTAGCACTCCCCGCTGGGGAGGTTTCCCGCAGTGCCCGGATCTGGTAAACGACCGCCGGATGCATGGGCCGAACGGTGTCTGAGATCGAAGTGGACGGAATGGGCTTTGTCGTTTATATCGGAGAATTGAATATCCAAACCGATGGCAGGATCGAGCTGCTGCTTGATTCGTTCCACTCTTCGGTTGATTCTGCTGTAGTCGAGCCGGAGGGCGGGTATCATGTCTTCGGAGAAACCGGGCATCGTAGCTGCGCGGAAGCCGAATTTTTTTGCCAACAGCTTCAGGGGAGCGGTCGTAGAGAATTGGGTGGGTGCGAGGATGATTTGGTGTCCGGACAGAATGTTTTCGAAAGACTGCGATTTTCCTGATAAAGCCAGCTGATTTGTGTTCAAAAATTCGGGAGATTTTTCGATGAGGAATGCGGTTTCCGGCAGATCCGCGTTGTTACTATGGACGTTGGGATAGGCCACGAGTACCACGGATTCGAGGTTGAGGGAACGTTGTCCTTTTTTGAGTCCCATGACCCATTCGAAGGCCATTCTTCTTCTCGCACGCCAGGCGTCGTTGTCCGGGACGACATCATCTGGAACGTCGACAAGGACGGCCAATCGACGATCCTTAGGAGTGAGGGAGAACACGCTCCGGACGAGGGAACTCAGCTCTTCTTCGTTCAATTTTTGCTGCAATGGGATGTTCCTTCGATTTTTAAAAGTAATCGTTCGGCCGACGAAATCGTTATGGGGAGTCGATTTCTTCCTCGTCTCTGAGAAGAACGAGGATGGCAGCCTGGGGAACGACGAGATAGGGTTTCCCCTCGTATTTGATTTCGACGGAGGCTTTGCGTAGAAAGATGGCGTAATCGCCGACTTGTGCCTGCATCGGAACGTGGCGGGTTTCGATCTGGGAGGCTTTCCACGGTTCCTCGTCTAAGTCGCCGGGACTGGGTAGGGGTGTTCCGGGTCCTGTTGCGATGATGCGGCCGCTCTGGACCGATTCCTTATCGAGGACTGTCTGGGGCAAGTACAGTCCGACTTTGGTCCGTTCTTCACCCTCATCGGGTGTGACGAGAATGCGGTCTCCGACGACGAGGAGTCTTCTTTTTTCTTTTTTCATGATGGGCTGTCCTGTTTTGGATAATATAGAGAGAAAGTTTTTGGTTGTCAAGGAAGAAAAGGACATCCTGAAGAATTTTCTTGCGATACCGTTAAAAATGGATTATTTTATGTAAAACTGTTAAGGGAGATTTTGTAGGATCATCGCAATGGAGAAATACGATCAGTGATATATGAGTCTACTCTAAAAA
>JBDRSZ010000080.1:0-3036 GCA_043824415.1 bacterium
CTGTGACCCTGATTCCTTAAAATTCTCGTATAATCGACCAGGATAATCCCGTTGTTGACGACAACGCCTAAAAGAATCAAGAATCCCGTTAGGGTGTTGGCGTTGAACAGAGAATTCCCAGTGAGGATAAGCGCCCAGAAAGAGCCGGTGGCCGCCAGCGGAATCGAGAACATGATGACGACCGGAGTCAGGAAAGATTCGAACACGGAAGCCAAGATCATGTAGATGAGGACGAAAGCCGCCCCGATGAGAAAATAGAATTCACTAAGATCCGTCTCCTCATGCAGGACTTCGACCGCAATGCCGGAAGGAATGGGCAAACTGGCGATGAGTTCATCCACTTCAATCCGAGCGGCTGTAAGAAACGATTTGGAGCCGTTCACTTCGGGCAGAAATCGGTACGTCACTTCGATTTGTTTTTCCTGGTTCACACGGTTGATGCTCGACATGCCCGTCGAGTAGATGATTCGGCTCAGCTGTCCGAGCTCGTGCGTCGACTCCGATGAACCTGGAATGGGCAGCACGCGCAAATCGTCCATCGTCTTCTCTGCCTCATCCTCAGAACGGTTCCCTCGGATCGTGATGTCGATCTCGTCCGTGCCTTGCTTAAACGTCAATCCCGAAGAAAACTCGTTCTGGAACGTTCCCAGTTCGGATGAGATCGCATTCAAAGTAATCCCGTACTGCCTGAGCAGCTGCATGTCGAACAGAAGGTGGACCTCGGGCCGATTGTCGGAAATATTAAGCCGCACGGATTGAATCGTGGAGAGTTCCTCCAGGTAACTCTGGATATCCTCCGCCACATTCCGCATCCGTCCGAAATCCCTGCCCTTGATGACCACGCTTTCCTGCTGTGTGCCGATGCCCAGCAGTCGTTCGAAACGCGCGCCCGGATTCGATCCCGAACCTCCGCGGTATCGCGAACTCGATACGGGCTGTTCAAAACCGACTTCAGCCGCCCGGATATTATTGATTCGTCCCTGAATGTTGCTCTTGATCTGATCGATGGAGCGGTCTCCGACCTTCTCATACTCCTTCTTCAGCTGAACGGTGACGACAGCCTCCTCTTCGTAAATCTTGCTGATGACATCCTGTTTTTCCTCGATGTTCTCCAATCGCTGTTCCAAATCCTGGACGACGAGATCCGTCGACTCCAACGTCGCCCCGCTTGGCATCGTCACATACAGATTAAGCTCCTCCGATTGCACTTCCCGCGACACATTCAGACTCAACGCCAGACAGATGAACACGCTCGCGAAAAACAGGACGACAGCCCCCACGATCGTCCTCGCCGGATAGCGCATGCACGACTTTAAAAGCAGCGTGTAGATCTGAATCAGCCGATTTTTCTGGGACACCATCTGGAACGTCGCCGCATCGCTCCGCAGTCTTCGTTTGAGGAAAAAATGAGTGATCATCGGAATGAGGAGCAGGGCAACGACAAGGGACACCATCAGCGTCGAAATGATGGAGACGCCGATGTGATGCCCGACGATTTTCACCATAAAATTTGACGAAAAAAGGAAAGGAAGAAAAACAGTGACCGTCGTCAGCGTGGCCGCAAGGATGGAGCGCCACACCTCTTTGGTCCCCTGACTCACGGCCGTGTCGATGTCCGTTTTCTTCGAGGCGTGGCGGTAAATATTCTCCAAGACCACGACGCTGTTATCTAAAAGCATGCCCACGGCCAGTGCCATGCCCACGAGCGTGAGGCTGTTGATTGTAATGCCGAACGCATAGAAAAAGTTGAACGCCGTAAAAATCGAGATCGGAATAGCCAAAGCGATCGTGACGACCAGGCGCAGATTCCGAAGAAACATCCACAGAATCAGAATCGCCAGGCATCCTCCGATCGCTGCGAGCTGGATGATCAGATTAATGTTCTTTTCCATGTCGTCGGTCGTGTTGCTCTGGACGACTATCTCGATATCCTGCGGCCGCAACTCATCGTTTAAACGCCCGATGACATCCTTCGTCGTGTGGGACAGCGCGATCAGATTGACCTGCGCATCCCGAACGAGCTGTACGGTCACGGCATCCTTCCCGTTCACACGGCTGATGGACGATTCTTTCTTGACTCCTACCAGAACTTCCGCGACGTCCTTCAGCAGAACAGGTCCCCGCGATCTGACGACGATGTTCTCTAAATCGCGGAGATCGGTATACTCTGCAGTCAGATTGACGAAGATCCTCCTCGAATTCTCGGTGACCTGTCCCAGGAACGTCTTGATGCGGTTGTTCTGTCTGATGAGCGACCGGATCTGGGAGGCCGTGATGCCGAACGACCTGCACGCATCTTCGTCCAAGATGATTTCAACGGTCTGCTGACGACCGCCGAACACCTCCACGTTGGCGACGCCGTCGATGTTTTCCAACGCTCTTACAATTTTCTGATCGACGATATTCCGAACCCTGTCCACGCCCCCGCTTCCGCGCACCTGAAGACCCATGAACTGATTCGCCATCTGTTCCGTGTCGATCTTCAAGACGCTGACAGAAAATTCTTCGGGGATAGATGATCGGATCAAATCCACTTTTTCCTGGAGCTTCAGGTAGGCGTGCTTGATATTCGTGCTCTGCGTATAATAGACGTAAATCGTCCCCCGCCTCTGTTCAGCATACGATTCGATCTTATCGATGCCTTCCAGAGTTCCGACTGCGCCCTCCAAAGGAATGACCGCCTGGTTCTCCATATAACTCGGATCGACTTCAATCTGGCTGGAGATGTTGACGATCATCAGGGGCAGCTCGGCATTCGGGTACAGCTCTACAGGCAGGTTCTTGTAGGAAATCACGCCCAGCAGCGTCAGCCCGATGAACAGCATGCTGACGAGCGTCTTGCGATGAATGATAAATCGGATGAGGTTCATTTATTTAATTTTTCTCTTTAACCTTCCCCCCGCTTTTTATCCCCCCTTGAGGGGGGAATCAAAGGGGGGTGTTTCATTTCCCCCCTTGAGGGGGGACTTAAAGGGGGGTGTCTTTGGTATTGTTTTTTGTGCTATAATGTGGTTGGTTTTTACTTACTGCAAAATT
>JBDRSZ010000081.1:0-3057 GCA_043824415.1 bacterium
GTCATGGTCAAAAACAGAGAGCTGGCGGAGAAAGTGACGCGATTGGCTCGTGCCGGGGAGAATTTTGATCAATTGGTTCAAGAATACACCCTACGTCCGGGCTATAAACAACTGAATGGGATTATTGATTATTTTTATAAAGGGCAATGGGCGGTTCTCGGAGAGGAAGCCTTTAAACTCCAGATTGGAGAAATTTCCGACCCGGTCGAGTGGAGTAGGGACAGGGGATATTCCGTGATCAAATTATTGGACAGGAAGGAGGGGAGAATACAACCGTTTGAAGAAGTTCGAGATAAAGTCAGACGCGATTATATCGATGATGTTCATAAGAAGCGAGAAGCCGACTGGCTGGCCAAAAGAAGGGGGGAGCTCAGAGTGAAGGTCGACGAAAGGGTATTGGGGGAGGCATTTCGTGAGTCGTAGAATATCATTTCTTCGAAGCGGCTATTTCGCCTGTCTGTTATGTCTCATCTTTGCTTCATGGATGTGCAGTTCTCGCGTGGATGAAGCAGATATCGTTGCCAGCGTCGGGAATACGATTCTCACGCGTGAGGCGATGTCTAAAATGATGTCGTGGGAGGGAATGAATCCGGAACAGGAAACAGAATTCATCGACCGCTGGGTGAATCGAGAGCTTCTCTTCCAAGAGGCAAAACGCTTGGGGATGGATAAATCGGAAGATTTAAGCTTGGAACTCGATCTTGTTGAGAAAGAACACCTCATTCAGAAATTGATGGATCGAACGTTTGCCGAAAAAATCCGGATTTCCGATGAGGAAATTGGATCCTATTATGAGAGCCATCGCGAGGAGTTTACTGTCAGCGAGGATGAAGTCAGGGTGCTTCATATTCTCACGAAGACGGAGGCGGATGCGAACGCCGCCCGTCAGGAGATCATGGCGGGCAAACCGTTCGAGGATGTTGCCAGGGAGCGCTCAGTCGGGATTTTTCAGGAGAGCGGCGGAGACCTGGGATTTTTTAAAAGCGGAGAGGTGATTCCTGAAATTGAAAGGTATGCCTTTCGACTATCAGAAGGAGAGGTCTCCCGCGTTTTCCAGAGCAGCTATGGTTTTCATATATTGAAAATCGTTAAGAAATATCCGAAGGATAGCGTCAAGGATCTTGTTGCTGTTCGCGAAGAGATTCTTCAACATTTGCGCGTCACCAAAGAACGTTCTATATACTATGATTTTCTGTACCAATTGCAAAACAGGACGAAGGTGTATGTATCCGTCCCTCGGGGTCGCGGGGCGGAAAGGGATACACTCACTGTTCCGGCTGTACCGGAAGGTTTGTAGGAGAGATTTCCATGATAAAAAAGACTGTACTTGGATTCCGCATTGTGTTGTTCATTTTTTTGGGTCAGCTGTCGTGGAGTCAGGAGGTGCTGGAAAGGATAGTCGCCATCGTGGGAGATGAAATTATCCTTCGCACAGAATTGCTGCAGTCAGCACAAGGACTTGCTCTACAAGCGGGAATCAACCCGATGACTCAGACGGAGGAATTCGAAAAAATAAAGAAAAGCACTCTTGAGAATCTTATTCGTGAGAAGGTGCTTCTCGCAAAGGCTATAGAGGATACGATTACCGTGGAAGATCAGGCCGTTGAAACCGAATTGGAAGGAAGGATTCAAGGACTCATACAGCAGCTGGGTTCGAGCGAGAAAGTAGAAGCCTATTTTGGCTCTCCCATCAGGAAGATCAAGAAGGACTATCGGGAGGATATCAGGAAGGGATTGATCGTTCGCGCTGTTCAGGAAAAGAAGCTCAAGGATGTCCAGATTTCCAGACGAGAAGTGGAACGGTTTTACGCGTCGATGCAGGATAGTATACCGGAGAAAAAATCCATGGTGATGCTTCGGCACATTCTTATAGATGCTCAACCAGGCGACAAGGCCAAAGAACGGGCGATAGAAAAGATACGAGAAATACAGGATCGGTTGCGTCAGGGTGAGGATTTCGAGGATCTGGCCAAATTGTACTCCGAGGATCCGGGCACGAAGGAAGGGGGGGGTGATTTGGGTTTTGTGGAAAGGGGATCGTTGTTCCAATCTTTCGAAGAAGCCGCATTCGTATTGAATCCCGGAGATATCTCTGACGTCGTCGAGACTGCGGTGGGGCTTCATCTCATCCAGATGGTTGAAAAGCGGGGAGAAAAGGCACACTTGAGACATATTCTCATCCGCATGGAAGTCACGGAAGTGGATAAAGGGGATGTGGTTGACACCCTCCTTCGGATTAGGGAGAAAGCTTTGGCCGGAGAAGATTTTAGCGAACTTGCCAAGGAATATTCTCAAGACGTCTCGACAAAGGATCAGGGCGGAGATTTGGGATGGCTGCCCTTGCAGGATCTACAGATTCAGGAATTCAAGATCGCGACGGATACGCTCGATGTCGGACAGATCAGCCTGCCTTTTCAGACGCAGTTTGGGTATCATCTTGTGAAGGTCGAGGGCAAGAGTGAAGCAAGGCCGTATTCTTTAGAAAAAGACTGGGATGAGATCAGCCAGGCGGCGCTAAGTACGAAAAGACAGCAGATTTTCTCCCAGTGGGTTGAAGAAATCAAGAAGGGTGTGTATATCGAGATCAAGGAAGAAGCGCTATAATCCGGTACTGCGGAGTATCCGAGCCCCGGAAGGTGTTCCGGGGCTTTCTCATATAAGAAGAGCGGTTGGCGAAGATGCGGTAAACTGGAGGAGTGCGATCGTGGAAGTTGTGGGCATGTTTTTTTTCTGGCTGGTACTTCTCATCGGAGTGGTCCTTATTCCGTTTGGCATGGCGGGTACGTTTCTCATCGTCGCTGACGCTTTCGTGTACGGGTTGGTGTCGGGTTTTGAAGAGATTACGCTGCCGTTTTTGGGATTGCTGCTGGCCATAGCAGTGGCCGTGGAATTCATGGAGGAGCTTTTAAGCGCGGCTATGGCGAAGAAGTTTGGCGGTTCAAAATGGGCAATGGTCGGAGCCGTCGCAGGAGGATTTATTGGTGCTGTGGTGGGCACTCTGGCAGCTCCGGTTTTGGGAACGCTCTTGGGCGGTTTTTTTGGCGCTTTTTGCGGGGC
>JBDRSZ010000082.1:0-18789 GCA_043824415.1 bacterium
ATTCCTCACGAAAAATATCATCCAGGGATTTTTCTAGGATCTCGCGGTGACTCCGCCGATCCACGGGCGCATCCTTCGATCCGTCCGGTATCCAGAGATTGTGAATGCAGGGACTCCCCAGCTCCCGGCCCATGAAAGCCGCGATCCTCCGGCATCGCTTGACATGCTCCTTCCAGAAATCGCGAATCCCCCCGTCCTTGCTGCTCAGAGTGAAGCCCGCATCCGCCTTCGGATGGGAAAAGCATGTCGCGTTGAAGTCCAAATTAAGGTTCTCTCTCCGCGCCCAATCGATCCATCCTCGAAAATGCTCCGGATCGATTTCATCGCGGTCGACTTTCGCGCCGCCGAATTCTCCGTACATCGCATGAAGATTCAAACGATGATGTCCCGGGATGAGCGAATACGCTTTCTTTAGATCCATCCGAAGCTCTTCGATCGTCCTCGCTTTTCCCGGATGGCGGCCCGTCACTTGAAGGCCGCCGCTCAATCCGGTTCCCTGCTTTTCAAAACCGCCCACATCGTCCCCCTGCCAGCAGTGAAGCGAAAGAGAAACTCCCATCAACTTTTGGATGGCCGCTTCCGTATCCACGCCCAACCCGGCGTACCGATCCCGCGCCGCCTCGTAGGATTTGGATATGCTCTTCTCGGATTCCATAATATCCTCATACAAAATGGAATAGTTGGTCGAAAATGATTGACTATCCATTTTACAATTTATATAACGCAGAAGCAAATCATTTTTCGTTTTTCTCTTTGAATTTTTATCAGAATGTGTAATTTACAGAAGGATCTCTTTCTGGAGGTAGTAATGCATAACATCAGAACACGAATCGGAATCGCTTTCTCATGCTTCTTCTGGATTTTGCCTACCTTTCCTGCTCTTCTGAACGGACAGGAATCTCTGCAGCAGCAGAAAATCATCGAGATCTCCGAGGCAATCGTGAGACGGGCCCTGACCGATACGGCGGGATACAACCTGCTCCGCCAGCTCTCTCTCATCGGTCCGCGCCTCGTCGGATCGGAAAACTCGATGAAAGCCATCCGATGGGCCTAGAAAAAAATGGAGGAACTCGGCCTCGACAGAGTCGTTCTGCAGCCCGTCACGGTCCCCCGTTGGATCAGGGGAAATGTGGAAAAGGCTGAAATTCTTGGCTCAAAATTCCATAAAGGGAAAAGATTACATGTCGCTTCTCTCGGCGGGAGCATGGGCACGCCGTCTTCCGGTCTGACCGCAGAAGTATTAGAGGTTCAGTCCTTCGAAGAACTCCGACATTTGAAGGAGGAAGCGAACGGGAAAATCATCTTCTTCAACCGACCCATGGACCCGGCACTCGTCGAGACCTTCACCGCATACGGCCGGGCCGTCGATCAGCGGGTTTCGGGTGCCTCCGAGGCCGCCAAGGTCGGAGGCGTCGGCGCCATCGTTCGATCGACGACCACGAAATACGACAACATTCCCCACGTCGGTACGCTGGTATATCAGGACAGCGTGAAACGCATTCCAGCAATGGCCATCGGTCTTCGGGACGCCGACTTCCTGAGCGACGCCCTGAAAAAAGAACCCCTCTTGAAAGTAAAACTCACCCTGTCGTGTAAAACACTTCCTGATACCCAATCCTACAACGTGATGGGTGAAATCACCGGCTCGGAAAGACCCGAAGAAGTCATCGTCGTAGGAGGCCACTTCGATTCCTGGGACAAAGGAGACGGCTCCCACGACGACGGGGCAGGGTGCATTCAATCTCTCGAAATCCTCCATCTATTCAAACGGTTGGGAATTCGGCCCAAATGCACGGTCCGTGCCGTCTTCTTCATCAACGAGGAGTACGGCCTGAGCGGGGCCAAAGTCTATGGAGAGTATTCAGCCGCGACCAGAGAAAAACACATCGCAGCCGTCGAAGCCGACCGCGGTGCGTTCACGCCCCGCGGATTCTATGTCGATGCTGAGCAAAGCGTCCTCACGAAAATCCAATCATGGCTCCCGTACTTGAACAAAGCCCTCATAGAATGGGTGAAAAGGGGAGGGAGCGGTGCGGACATTGGACAAATCAGGAATACCAAAGCCCTCATCGGATTCGTTCCTGACGTCCAGCGATACTTCGATTTCCACCACTCGTCCAACGATGTCTTCACCGCAGTCCATCCGAGAGAATTCGAACTGGGCGCAGCAGCCATGGCAATTCTGGTCTATTTGATGAGTGAAGAAGGGTTGTAAGTTTATTTCGTCTTTGCGAAAACATTTGACGCACCTGAGAGTTGTGTCGAATTTCACAAATTCAAAAAACGTTTTCTGTTTTATGTTTATCATCCCCATTGACTTCGTCATTTGATTATCTTATATTGTGATTATCAGATTAACTGAGGAAAATAGTAAAATGGACACAACAAAAATAACCGTGACCGAAGCAGCCAGAAATTTTTCTGATTTCGTCAATAGAGTGGCTTACAGAGGAGAACACTTCATTCTGTTGAAGGGGAAAAAAGCAGTTGCAGAGATGAGTCCGGTTCCTAAAGGAAAAGTATTGAGCGAATTGCCTGGGATACTGTCAAAATTGCCTAATCTTTCCAAAGAAGAAGCGGAGAGTTTATCAGAGGATTTAGAGAACTCCAGAAAACAATTATCCGATGAAAAATTGAGGGATCCATGGGCGTATTAATTGATACCAGCGTGATCATCGATTTTGAGCGTAATAAGCGGGACATCACTCCATTTATCCGGGACAAAACCGACGAGGAATTTTTCCTGTCCGTCATTTCTGCAAGTGAATTCCTGCATGGAGTTCATCGTGCCAAGGATCCGGGAATCCGTTCACGCCGGCTCGCTTTTGTCGAAGCCGTGCTGAATACCTTCCCAATCATTCATATTGATTTGCCAACGGCGAGGATACACGCAGAATTGTGGAGTCACCTGGAGAGTCAAGGTAAAATGATTGGCTTGCATGATTCGTGGCTTGCAGCCATATGTCTCGCTCACAATCTGTCCTTCATCACAAAAAATAAACGGGAATTTGATAGAGTTCCCGGATTAGAAGTAGAAACGTGGATTTGATCCTGAATGGTAGAAATCTGAACTCCGAAATCACAGTGGAATTTATCCCTCAATAATTTTCAAAAATGTATTCGCGTGAGACGCACTTCGGAGGTGCATCGCACGTCATTCCTTGAATAATCGTTTTCTCCCTTGCGCCTTTGCAGGGGAATTTTTATATTGATGCAATCTTCTGAAAACGGTAGGGAATCCAGCCATGCGACGTTCAATCGTTTTCTCATTCTTCTTTTTCCTCTTATCCTCCAAAGCCTTCGGCCAGAGTCCATTCTCAGCCGACGTGGATTCCCTTATCCACCGCGGGATCGATCAGACGTACAACAGCGAATTCGATTCCGCGCTGGCTACATTCCAGAAAATCGTAGACGCACACCCGGATCACATCGCGGGATACTTCTATCAAGCCGCAGTTCTCCAATCGCAAATGATGGATTACGAGACGGATTTGTGGGAGGAGGAATTCTACGCATGGATCAACAAGGCCATAGAAATCGGCAGCGCACAAATCGAAGGGGGAGATGCAAACGCATGGACTCGATTCTACATGGGGAGCTGTCACAGCTACAAAGGCCTTTATCAGGCCAAAGCAGGGGGACTCATTTCCGGCATCAAGAGCGCACGCAAGGGACTGGCCTGTTTTAGCGAAGCCATCGAAATGGATTCCACCCTCTACGATGCCTATCTCGGAATCGGCAATTACAAATACTGGTCCGGCAAGTTTTACAAATTCTTCAGGTGGCTCCCCTGGATTAGCGACGAGAGGGATGAAGGCGTCCTGCTCGTCATCCTCTCCATCAACCGAGGAATGTTTTCCCACTGGGTGGGTATCAACAGTCTGGCCTGGATCGAGTACGACAGGAAACAGTATGCAAGCGCATTAGGGCATTTTCTGAGCGGATTGGAACGGTATCCGAAGAGCCGGTTTTTTCTTTGGGGCGCGGCCGACGCCTATTTCCAACTCGGGATTTATGATAAAGCAGCTGAAATTTACGAAGAGCTCCTCGTATCGATCCGGAACGGCCTTCTGAACAACGGGTACAACGAAGTCATCTGCCGTTTCAAGCTCGTCAAGACGTATTTCGCCCAACAGCGATACGAAGATGCCCTCCATCACTGCGATGCGATTTTAAAGATAGAAACCGACGCCAAGATTGCGAAAAAGATCAAAGAGCGCCGTGAAAAAACAGAGGACTACCGCAGGAAATGCATTCAGGCAATAAAAAGAGAAGCGAAGACCGCGGATCAATAAGAATAAAATTATACTTATCTATCGGAATTTGACAAATTTTATTAATCACTTGCGATTTAAAGAAGTGGGTCTACGCCTTTTTGCCTGGCCGCCGGCAGGCGGGTCAGCCGATGGTTGAGAAGAGGTTAGTCAATCACATAAGGGGTGGGCATTAGTCCCGAAACTTCGGTTTCGGGAGTTGCGAAGGGGACGCTAGGGAGTGGATGTTCCCTCTTCTTGCTCAGGTACTCGAAAGAAGAAAACCAGGCCTACAAAAAGGCGGATTCTTTGCGCCACTTTCTTCTAAAGAAAGTGGCTTGCCCTATCTCAATTTCAACGAACTGATTCTTGACAACTTTTTATCCATTTTGAAAATATGATAAAGTTAAGTTAGCGGTTCATCCAATGAGTCCCAACAACCGTCTCCATCTCAGCTTATCGAAGATTCGATATAGCGGGACATCTTTATCCCACGACCAGTACACCATCAACGCTTCGCCGACCACATTCCGCTCGGGTACGAATCCCCAGTAACGACTGTCTAAGCTGTTGTCCCGATTGTCTCCCATCATGAAATATTGTCGGTACTTCACTGTGTAAACACATTCATCCAGCGTGCGTCCGTTGATGGAAAAACTCTCGACAGGATAGCTCCGGATGGCAGTCTCCCACCGATCTTGATTGTCCACGGTCAGGAGCGTCTGTTCTCCTCCATACGAGAGAGTTAAGCGATTCCCCTCGTACACGATGAGCTGAAATCTTTCGAACCATGTCTCTCGGTTGGAATCGGTGAAGTGAAAGGTGTCCCCCGGAGCCGGAACACGGACGGGTCCGTAATTGTGAACATTCCCTGAACCCGGCGGAAAGATATCTGGCTGCTGGAATCCAAGGGGCAAAGTGCGCTGCTCGATAAACTGAGAATTCGGAGGATTCGGAAATACATTTCCGTTCACATAGGTCGTTTTATCGCGGATCAAGACCGTATCCCCGCTCACAGCAGCGCATCGTTTTATATAGTATTCGTACATATCCCTCGGATATTTGAAGATGACCACATCGCCCTGCTTCGGCTCTCTGAAACCCGGCAGCCGTGTATTGGGAATCCAAAATCCGATGTGCGTATACGGAATGCCGATCCAGTCGGGCGTGCGAATTCCATACACGAATTTATTACACAAGAGGTAATCCCCCACCAAAAGCGATCCTTCCATCGAGCCAGTAGGAATCTTGAAGGGATACACAACCCCTGGGCGAATGACCAGAGCAATACCAAGCGCAATGAAAAAACTCTTGATAAACTCGCCTGCATTTCCATTATTCGATTTGGATTTGTTATTCTTCAAACGCATTTTCGAACCCATGATTCCACCTCCGGTGCGGTAACGATTTTATCTTTTTAGGTTATACTGTATAAGGTTGAAAAAGATTCATGCGTTTTAAGCGCTCATCCATCTCTTCAAAGCTGTCTCTGTATAAAAATCCTTTTCCATCCTATTTCCAAATCGGTGAAAATTTTTCTTGACTTATACATCTTTTTTATTCAACTTTGAAGCAGGATTCATTTTCTTTATCCTTCCACGCAATCATGTAATGAGGGGTTCATCAATTATTTATTCAGGGAGGGCCAATCCATGATACTCCATCATGAATTCGTGTCGATCGCTAAAAAATTCAGCAAGAAAATGGCCATCATCGACAAAACTACGGGCAAAAATGTGCCTTATTCCAAGGCGCTCATCGCATCGCTCATTCTGGCAAAAAAATGTAAAAATTATGAAGAGGGATACATCGGCGTCATGATCCCGACATCAGCCGGTTCTTTCCTCGCGAGTCTGGGACTTCTCATGGCGGGCAAGGTTCCAGTAATGATCAACTACTCGACGGGTGCGGCAGAAAATTGTGAGTATGCCCAAAATAAGATCGGCTTTAAAACAATCATCACCTCTCAAGGTCTGGTGGAAAAAATCAACTGTCGTGTCGTCGACGGGATGATTTTCATTGAAGACATCATGAAGGAGATCGGGACGAAAGACAAATTGTCTGCGGCACTAAGGTCGAAGATGCCGACAAAGATGATCACGAACGGTTTCCCTCATAAAACTGAAGATGATGACGTCGTCATTCTCTTCACGAGCGGGAGTGAAAAGGAACCCAAGGCAGTGGAGTTGACTCATCGCAACATCGGCTCCAACGTGCGGGATGCCATGGAACTCTTCAAGCTGACCGACAAGGACGTCATCCTGTCCATTCTGCCGGTATTCCACTCGTTCGGCCAGATGGTCAATTTCTGGCTCCCCATTCTCAACGGGATGACGGCCGTTACGTATGCCAATCCGCTGGATTACAAGACCATCCCGGCCCTAGTCCGGGATGAGAAGGCGACCCTGGTTGCGGCGACGCCCATCTTCTTCGGCGGTTACTTGAGGGAGTCGAAGCCCGGCGATTTCGAGACCGCCCGGATCCTGATCGCAGGCGCCGACAAAGTGCCCGATTGGCTGAGGGACGGGTTCCAGGAAAAACACGGCAAGGTGCTCCTGGAGGGATACGGCTGTACGGAGACGAGTCCCGTGATTTCGGCCAACACGCCCTGGGAGAATAAGGCCGGGAGCATCGGGAAGCCGCTGACGAGTGTCCAGGTCAGAATCACCGATATCAATACGGGAAAGGTGTTGTCCGCCGGGAAGGAGGGCAAGATCGAGGTTAAGGGTGACCTGGTGATGAAGGGGTATTATGACGACATCGAGGAAACGAGTCTACGGATTGAGGACGGCTGGTACGACACGGGCGACATGGGCACGCTCGACGAAGACGGGTATCTGTGGCATCGCGGCCGGCTCAAGCGCTTCGTGAAGATCGGCGGTGAGATGATTTCCCTCACCCGGTCGGAAGCGGTTCTCGAAGAGATCCTGCCCGACGGCGTGAGCTGCTGCGTCGTGGAAATCCCCGACCCGAAGAAGGGCGCCCGGCTCGCAGCCGCAGTGACGCAGAAAGTGAACGAACGGGAGATCATCAAGAAAATGTCCGCGAAACTGCCCAACATCAACGTGCCCACGCAGTTCATCGTTTTCGACGAGCTGCCCAAAATGGGAAGCGGCAAGATCGACTTCCGAACAACGACGGAGATGGTGAGAAAGAAGCTGGGGAAATAAACAGTCACGTGCGACGCACCTCAGGGGTGCGTCGCACGTCGATACTAAACCTCTTTGTGAAATATAGAAAAACGATCCAATTGTTCAGGGATGACACGCACTCCGATTCCCGACCCCTCGGGAATTCGAATGAATCCATTCGACTCTAAAACTACCGGTTGATCGACAATATCCTCTTTAAAATATCGGGCAGTCTCCGAAGTGTCCCCGGGAAGGACGAATCCCGGCAGCGTCTGGAGGTGGATGTTGAACGCCCGCCCGATCCCCGTCTCGAGCATGCCGCCAGACCAGACTTGGATGTCATGTTCCATACAAAACGCCTGAATCGCCTTCGCTTCCAGCATGCCCCCCACGCGGCCCTGCTTGATATTGATAATCTGACAGCTCCCCAAATCGACAGCCGTCCTCGCATCGTTCATTCCCTTGATGGATTCGTCCAGGCAAACGGGCGTCCGAATTTTTTTCTGGACGAATGAATGGAGATAGATGTCGTCATAATTCAGCGGCTGTTCGACCATCATCAGGCTGAACGCATCCAAAGCTTTTAGACGATCGATGTCTTCCAAGGTATAATCGGCATTCGCATCGGCCATGAGCCGGATGTCCGGGAAGGCATCCCGAATGGCTCTGATGATCTCGACATCCTTCCCCTTCTTGATCTTGATCTTGATCCGATGGTACTTCTTCTCGACGGCCTTCCCAATCGAATCCAACAGCGCATCAACGTCGTCCTGAATGCCGATGCTGATTCCGGACATAATCCGTTTGGATTCTCCCCCGATGAGCTGGAAGAGGGGGATCTCCATCGTCTTCGCCATGAGGTCAAGTAGGGCGTTCTCCACGCAGGCCTTGGCCATGTTGTGCCCCCTGATCCGCTTGAACCTGGTATTGACTTCCTCGACCGAAAAAGCTTTCATGCTCCTCACGATCGGGATGAGAAATCCCTCAATGATATGCATCGCCGTAGCGTTCGTTTCGTAGCTGTAGAAAGGATCGGGAGCCGCGACGCACTCTCCCCATCCTTCCACATCGCCGGACGTCATTTTCAGCAGAAGTGCTTCCCTGTGCGTCTGGACTGCAAAACTCGTTTCGAAGAATGCCACAAGGGGCAGTCGAACGATGAAAAACTCAGCGCGATCAATTTGGCGGATGCGGCTCATGCTGTCTTTCCCCCTCTCCTCAGTTTGAAAAAGACCCTTTCTCTGTCTTTAGAAAATACAAAATCCTCGACGCTGAAACCTCGCTCGAACGCCGATTCGAACAGCTCCCGCTGCTTCATCCTCCATGTTAGGGCTTCTTTCATATCCCTCTCTTTAATGGACCGTATCCTCTTGGGTGTCTCGATGTAAGCGACGTCTCCGGTCAAATCCTCCAGACAGTTTCGAGGCACGTCTTCGATAACTATCGGAACCTTCCCCTCCATTCTCTTCGCGACGCGCTCTGATCGGAGATGCCACGTTGCGATGAGCCTGTCCGTCGGCAGGCCCTTGTGCAGACCGCTCACTCCAGTCCCATAAATATTCCGGTCGTATTCCACGCTGATGACTCCCAATCTGTGGATATTGAAATAAGAATTCAGGGATTCCAACGGATCGAAATTCCACCGGACGACCTCGTGGCCCATCTTCAGAACACCCTCTCTCTGCGCCTTTTTCAGGAGGAACCCGTACCCCTGGCTCTGATATTCTTTCATCACAGCCGCCATGTGGGAGTAGATAAAATAGTCTCCTTCCCATTTCCCGATAATGGCGTACGTAAAACCGATCATCACGCCGTCCAGGAACAACCCTTGAACGAGCCCGCCGTATTTCTGGGCCCGCTGCATCAGATGATGCGGCTCGACCTCGTAGTCCGAGAATCCCCAGGCGCTTTTTTCGACGTCTGGTATCTTTTGAAAATCCTCTATTTCATGCAAAGTTCTGATTTCAACCATCTCAGATCTCCTGTGTGAGTCTCGCGATGAGCGCAGCCCTGTACGGAAAATCCGATAGCTCGACGTACTCCTCAGCCGAATGGGCACCGCCTCCACGCATCCCCAGCCCGTCGATGACAGGAATGCCTTCATCCGACAAATCGGAGCCGTCTGACCCCCCCCCGCTCTCGCAGGAAGGCAGATCGTAGTCCATCTCCTCCGCAATCTTCTTTGCGATGCCGTAAAGTCTCTGATTTTTTTCGTCGAATTCCAGCGCCGGATGGCACATCTCTACGGAAATGTTAACGTCGACGTCTCCGACACGACGAATGCCCTGGATCACATCGAGTGCCTTCTTTAACGAATCGTTCGAAAAGCTCCGCAGCTCGCCCTCGAAACGACTTTCTGGAGAAACGATATTCACCCGAACACCGCCCGAGAGGAGGCCTGGATTGAAGCTGACATCAGGAAAATCCTGAAGAACAGCATCGATGTGATTTAACAGACAGACCAGCCCGCGATTGGCATCCTTCCCCTTTTCCGGCTCGATTCCGCTGTGGGCAGCTCTCCCCGCGCACCGCGCTCGGACAGTTGCAATGCCCTTCCTCCTCGTCTTAATGCCCCCGTTCGGGCAGCAGGGTTCTGGAAGAAGGACAGCCTTGGCTCCTCTGCACGCCCTGCTCAGAAATTCTCTCGATCCCTTGCTCCCGATCTCTTCGTCCGGCGTGAATATCAATCTGACCTGTTTGTTGGACTCGACCTCCAACTCGTGGAAGGCCTTCAATGCGAAGTAGAAAAGAGCGATCCCGTTTTTCATGTCGAAAGATCCGTTCCCGTAAAACCGGTCGTTCTCGATTTTAACAGAAGGAAAAGATTCTCCGACCTGGACTGTGTCCGCATGGGCCAGCCACACGACCATCTCGTTTTTCTCAGGAAAAAAAGACAGCGATAGAATATCCCCGTTGTCGGTCGGTATGCGCGTCATGTCGAAACAGAAATCCTTAAACATCCCTTGAATCTCGTCCATGAAAAGGTTGATTCCATCAACCTCGCCGGAATACGTCCGCATCGATACGAACTGTTTCAACAAACCAACGAACATGTCGTTCTGTGATCGAAAAAAATCGAGGAGATCTTTCGTGATCATATTTCCTTCCTTAAACGAGATGACCCTTCAGGACTGAAACGGCCTGACCCCCCAGGACGACGCGATCCCCGTCTATTCGGACCCTCACTTCGCCTCCCCGTTTCGACGCCTGATACGCGAGGAAGGTATTCTTCCCCAATCGTTTTGCCCAATAGGGACCCAGACAGCAGTGGGCCGATCCTGTGACCGGGTCTTCGTCGATCCCCACGCCGGGCGCGAAGAATCGAGAAATAAAATCGTACGGTTGGGAAGAGGAACGGCTCGTCACGATGACGCCGCGGCACGTCATGGATTTCAGCAGGGATAAATCAGGCTGGATTTTCCTCACGATTTCCTCGGATTCCAATTCAACGAGATAATCGAACCGATTCTTCCCGACATATTCGGGTGTGGCACCCAATGCCCTGACAAGATTTTCGGGTGTGCCGACAAGTTCTTCCGGTTCAGCCGGAAAATTCATCTCAATCCAGGGACCTGCACGCAAGGCGGTCAGCAGACCACTCCGCGTGTGAAAGCGGGCCTGCTCATCGTCTTTCAACCTGCCTGTCTCCCAGAGAATGTGCGCGCTCGCCAGCGTGGCGTGCCCGCAGAGATCGACCTCCACGGTCGGCGTGAACCAGCGTAGGTCGAACCCATCTTCCTGCTTCACCAAAAAAGCCGTCTCTGCCAGATTCATTTCCGCAGCCACATCCTGCATCCACGATGCGTCGGCCGGTTTCGGCAGGAGGCATACACCGGCCGGGTTGCCGCGAAAAGGACTGTCCGTAAACGCATCGACTTGAAATATCTCAATCTTCACCCTTTTCTCCCTTTATAATCCAGAAACGAGAGCGCGGATCGGATCGTGAAAAAGTGTCACTAAAAAATAACTGACGATTCCCACTGTCATTGCGGCTATAAGGCCGATGACAAACGGCTTGAATGACAGCGTTTTGAGCTTCGCAAACTGGGTGCTCAACCCCGCGCCCGCGATCGCACAGATCAACACAGTTTCGGCCAACGTCTTGACAGTACCATGGAACGATTCCCAGGATCCGCCCGACCTCCAAAACAGAAAACGACCCGACTCTCCGGAAACAAACAAGTCCCCCACAGACCGAAACAGCGCCAGTATGACGAAACCAAGCACAAAGAACGGAAAAAGTTTTCGGATCTTCACCTTTCGTGATCCGGCCGCTCCTTCGGATGCTGTGTTTCTTGCGTACAGGACGGCGCATAACGGAACAACGACCATCAAAAAACTGTTTCGGACGAGCTTCGTCGTAATAGCCACGGTCGAGACGTCCTTCATCCAGAGCTGATCGTAAATATAGGCGGCGCCCGTGACCTGGGCCGTATCGTGGACTGCCGTACCCAGAAACAATCCTGCCTGTCCCGCATCGAACCTGAAAACCCATTCCACGAGAAAGGGATAAAGAATCGTAGCCATCAGCCCGAATACGGTAATCGTGCTCACAGCGTACGCTGTCTCTTCCTCCTTCGCTCCGATCGTGGGAGCCGTTGCGATGATTGCGCTCACACCGCAAATGCCCGTCCCCGCAGCGATCAGCGTCCCGATGCGGTCGGAGACTCCAAACCACCTTGCCAGGAGTGAAGATACGACAATACCCGATGCGATACACACAGCGACGATGCCCACAGCCAGCAGACCGATCCTGGCCACGGCAACGATGCTCAATCGAATGCCCATCAGGATGATTCCCAGCCGCAGCAGCTTCGTCAAACAGAATCGGATGCCCGGTTCGAACGACTCCGGCAGGCGGAAGGAATTCCGGACAATCATCCCTAAAATGATAGCAAGGAGAAATGTTGATAGGGGCGACTTGTCGAGATGAAATTGTGTCTTGAAGAATAACCCTAAATACTTCCCCGCGGTCAGGGAAACAGCCATGACGAAGATGGTGAACACGGTGCCCGCAATCACCGTCGCTGCGCATTCCGTTCCGAACAGGATCTTGCAGATTCTTCTCTTTTCCATTCTCGACTGCCTATTATCATGTTTTATGGATGGCTTTCCAACTCAGGCCGACCATCAGCCGAAAAGCCCCTTCCCGACCCGTCAATCCGTACCCAGGATAGACTTCCACAGCCAGTCTCGGAAGAGACCACACACAGCCCAGGCGAACGTATCCCCGGCTTTCTGTTCCCACGGGCGTGGTCAGCCGCGTTGAAACGAAGCCGTTCACTTCGCCCGCAATCCGCCACTCTTCGCTGAGCTTCCAGATGAATCCGAATCCATACACGAAAACATCGTTCTGCTCGTTCAACAATCGCGGAGCCGTGAGGATGCCCACACCCATATCGCCGAATGCGATAAGAGATCCTGCACGATGGCTGGCCAGAAGGGAGAGCGTAACATCCGTCGTGTTCGGACCCAGACCATGCTCCTGGTTCGTGTTGGGCAGCTTCGTTTCGATTCGCATGCCCACGGCCGGACGATGTCGTTTCTGAGATAAAAGGGTCACGACCGTGGCCACGCTGAAATCGCCAATATCATTGGCTACATCCGATTTAACATCATACCCGCTCAGATCGGGATCGCCCTGAATTCTCTGAAACTCCTGGAGTACGCCCGTAATCTTTATCGAGACGTACGACGACACATAGAAGTCGAACCGGAGCATGCCCGCCAGATACAGAGGACCGCGGAATCGAGACAGCGGGGCTTCCCAGCCATCCACGAATTCGAACCCAGTAAACAGTTGGACGGAACCCCTGGGCAGCATCTGCAGACAGACCGTCCTCAACCCAAGAATCAACTCAGGCTGATCTGAGGTATGCTTCCATAAAAACCGAGCGTCCTGACCCGCTGCAGCATTCAGAGTGACAAGGACGAACAGGATTAAAAATCCTCTCCGGAACAAAGTGCGATGCCATGTTGAAAGCGCCTGCATCATATCAGCGTTCCTCATGAAACAGCAGAAACACATCCTTGAAAAGCCGCTCCCTCAGTGCGTTCGAAAGCGCGCGTGTATCGGGTTTCAGATCTCCACTTTCGGACGGCGTCCCGACCGTGTTAAAGGCTACGATGCAGCCCGTTCGAGCTTCAGGATCGATATAAAAAAACGAGATGAACGCTTTCTGACTGCCCGTATGTCCGATCAACCGAGTATGGTCGCCGTCGAAGCAAAAAAAGATCAACCCTATTCTTTCCGTAAACCCTTCGAGGGACGGATTCGTGCTGTTCGTCGGAAGACGTGGCTCCCACATCTCTTCGAGCGAAGACCGTTTCAGGATGCCGTCGTACTGTGATTGTTTTTTTGGATCGCCCATCAGGAACGCCAGATACTTTGCCATATCGGTCAAGGGAGCGTTCAACCCGCCGTTGGACACCGTGATGCCCGTGTTGAAATCGAGGCCATTCGGTACGGTTTCTCCATCCATGGCCGTGTAATTGTTCGACCGATACTTCAAGAGATGGTAGGGCGTATAGTCGAAATAACTGTTGGCCATCCCCAACGGTTTCAGGATGTTCTTATCGACGTAGACTTCATAATCGTCCGTAGTCAGCAGCTCGATGATGCGCCCCAAGAAAATGATTCCAGGGTTGGAATAGCTGAATCGACTCCCCGGCTCGAACAGAATCTCGGTATACGGCAGCATGGCTTTAACCTGTTCCCAGTTGAGCGGCTCGTGCGGGTGCCAGGGTTTGTCGCCGCCCCACGGCCAGGTCGATCCGCGAAACCCCGCAGAGTGGGTCATGATGTTTCGTATCGTGATACCCGCCATGTCACCATAAGGATTGTGCACTTCCTTCAGTTCGGGAATGTATTCGATGATCGGATCGTCCAATGTGAGCAGCCCTCTGTCCCGCAGCTGCATGATGGCGATACCCGTGAACGTCTTCGTGATCGAAGCCCAGTGATAAATCGTATGTGCGTCGACCGCTCGCTGCTGTTCGATGTCCGCCATGCCGAAATATTCCTCCGCCAAAATTCTATCCCCGCGGACGAACACCAGACTGCTGCCGACAATGCCATTATCCCGAAGTGAGCGACCATAGAATTCCTTGACTTTTCCCCATACTTCCTCGAATTTCGGATGGGTCTGTGCAAAAACGGTTGAAATGGATAGGATCTGCACCAAACAAATAATCATAAGAATAATCGCGATGGGCCGAACACACTTCATCTTCTTTCTCCCTCGAATTCTTAAATCACTCCAGACCAACGATACCCTGCTGCGCGGCGCACAGACTTCTGCATCCTTTTTCTGCAATGACGTAAGTGTTTTCCACTCCGACGGGCCCAATCCCCTTGAGATAGGCCTTGGGCTCTACGGCGATCACCATGCCTGGTTCTAATTTCAGATCCATCTTTTCGGCCAGGATCGGAAACTCGTCCAGCTCCAGCCCCACGCCATGACCGAAAAACTTCACCCGGTTCTCTCCGTATCCCATGAATCCTTCGGGAGGGCCCTGCGATTCCACCCAGGCCTGTATTTCCTTGGTGATCGCGGAGCAGTTCTTGCCTGGAACCATGCTGCTTTCGAGTCGTGAAAGCACGTTTAAACAAAACGCATGGGCCTGTCGTGCCCGTTCAGGGATGTCGTTCCCTACGAAGAAAATCCGCGCGTTGTCTGCGTAATAGCCGTTATGCGATGTCACCATATCCACAATAACAGTATCGCCCTCTCGAATTTTCCTCCAGCCCGCTCCGGCTGCTGTATAGGGTGAAGCCCCTTCACCCCCGGACGGACCGTCGAAATTCGTCGGAAACAGGGCCGAGTCGCCGGAAACCGCCGTGATGATGGGGAGATCCGATCCCAATCCCCTCAACCGGAGAGTCCCGCCGTGCCCCAAGAAGCGCAGACGGCTTTCTATGGAACCGCTCAAATCCAGCTCAGTCATCCCAGCGTGAAAGTGTTCGCCCATCTCTTTGAACACAGTTACGGCCTGCTCCGCAGCCCTTTCGATCTGCGCAATCTCCCATCCGCTCTTCACGGCCTTCTGCAAACGGAGGGGCATGCCGACATCAATGATTTCGACATCGCCGAGTGTCTCCTTCAGCCATGCGTACGTCGACGCGGGCGTCACGTCGAAAGCCATGCCCAGCCTGCCTTTTTCGCCCAGGAACGCCTTCGCCCGTTTTACAAGACCCTTCCTGCCCGGATAGGGCTCGACCTGCAAGGGCGACTCGGCTTCGGCCCGCTCGACGCTCTTCTTCACAAAAAATTTGGGATCCTCCTCTGCGGGAATCAGAAAAACGCCGTTCTGGATCGACCCTGCAAAATAGATCCGATCTGTTAGAAAATCCAGCCAGACGAGATCAACCCCCTTTCCCTCCATCGTTGAGCGAAGGACTTTCACTCGGTGTTCGACCTCCTCCTTCGGCATCAGGAGTCCTCGATGTCTTTCCGCAGGGGACATAGGCAATCTCTCGATTCCTCACAGTCTTGTAAAAATAAAAACTGACTGAAATGTGCTATTCCGATTGTTTATACCCCGCCCCGTTCTGGACTTCATTCAAGACAGGGCTCGAAGTCAAATAAAATTATCTTCCTCTCTTCTTGTTCCCGCTCATCTCCTTCTCGCGGTTGATCTCAATGATGTCCACGCTGTCCGCATAGTCGCCGATGAGATGCTTGCAGAAATAATCCCCCCGCAACCAGAAGAAGTATTCGTCCATGTCTCCGAAGCCGTGGCGCTGCCCCGGAAACAGGAAAAAATCGAAGCGCTTGTTTGCCCGGATGAGGGCGTTGGCCAACCGAATCGTATTCCCCGGATGCACGTTGTTGTCGATGTCTCCGGTGCAGATCAACAGGCGGCCCTTCAGGTTTTTGGCGATCTCGGAATTCTTCTCGATGTCATACTCGAACTTGACATTCCCATCCTTGTCCGCAACCTCTTTCACGCCATGATGCTTCTCGCTCCACCAGCGGTTGTAGATGTTGTTTTCGTGATTTCCGGCAGATGAGACCGCCACCTTGAAGAAGTCGGGATAGACGAGCATGGCAGCCGTGGACATAAACCCGCCGCCTGAATGACCGAAGATGCCGACCTTGTCGATGTCGATGAACGGATGACGCGCAGCCAACTGTTCGATTGCGGCTTTCTTGTCGGCCAGGCCATAGTCCCGAAGATCCCCGTACCCGTAGTTATGGTACCACTTCGACCGGCCCGGATGGCCCCCTCGGTTGCCGACGGTCATAACGATGAACCCGAACTGGGCCTGCCGGTCGGTCCGGTCCATCCTCGTGGAAAACGACTTGCTCACAGCTTCCGTCTGCGGCCCCGGGTACACGTAGGCGATAATTGGATACTTCTTCGTCGAATCGAAATCGAACGATTGATACATCACGCCGTACAGATCCGTGATCCCATCGTCGGCCTTCACCTTGAAAATTTCAGGAAATCGATACCCCGCTTCGAAGAGCAGTGAAAGATTCGCCTCCTCCAAGTCCAGAATTTTATTCCCCCGATTGTCCCGCAAATCCGACTTCGGAATCGTATTCACGCGAGAGTAACTGTCCACGAAGAATTTGCGTGAATCGCACAGGCTCACGCGATGGTCATAATTCCCCGGATTGAGTAGCGACAGTCCCGATCCGTCAAAATTGACCCGATACAAATGCAGATAGTACGGGTCTTCGTCTTTTTCGCGGGCATTGGCCGTAAAATACAAAACCCGATTCTTCTCGTCGATGCCCTCGATATCGTCGCAGTGAAACGGACCCGACGTGATCTGATTCTTCAGGTGACCCTCCCCATCGTAAAGATAGAAGTGGGCCCAGCCGTCCCTCTCCGACCAGTGAATGAGTTCTTCTCCGTTGTTGACGAGACCCAAGGAGCGCGTCTCCACATACGTGTTGAGCCGCTCCTCGATAAGGACTTTGATTTTGCCCGTCGCAGCATCTGCGACGCAGACATCGACGCGGTGCAGGTCGCGGCTCGTACGGGTGAAGTAAAGTTTGTCCGGCGTCTCCGCAAGCCAGAGCCTCGGCCGATTTTCATCATCGCGTGTATTCGCGGGCATCGGGGCTGTAAGGATGGAGACGGATTGATCTTTAAACGCATCGGCCTCGACCGCGACCTTCTCCTGCTTCACCAGATCGAATACAAAAAATTCGATCTGGGGAGCTTCCGCTTCACCGGGCATATGGTATTTGTATGTTTCCAAGGTCGGTCTCGGTTCAGCGACGGAATTGATGACCCAGAGGTCTTTCACTTTTCGCTCGTCGGACCGCATCATGGCCACCTTTTTTGAATCCCGAGACCAAATCACTCGGACCGCTTTGCGCTTGTCCTTGTTCTTCTCCTTATCCACATTCGTCTCGCCCCTGTCATCTCCTCCGTAGCTGAAATATCCCTCGCCGTCCGTCGTCAACGGATGTTCGACGATCGTCGAATCTTCTTCGTCCTCCTGGGCCTTCAGATAATTGGCCCAGTCCATCCAGTAGAGATTGTAATGCCGGGAAAACAAAACCACCGAGCTGTCCGGAGAGATGGAGGCCCATTTGGGCCGCTCGGGAGGTTTTTTATAATCCTTAATCAGAGTGAGTTTCCCAGTAGCCAGATCGTATTCAAAGCCAAAGACCTTCTTCTTGGGCTTCTTCTCTTTCTTGTCCTCTTTTTTCTTCTCTTCTTTTTTCTCTTCCTTCTTTTCTTCTTCTTTCTTCTCCTCTTCCTCCTTCTTTACTTCCTCCTTCACTTCTTCTGTTTCCTCCTGCGAGCTTTCCACTTCGAACCGTATGGCCGTCTCGTTCTTCACGAACTTGATCCGATCAATGGGAAGATGCTTGGCGTCGTACGGGTCTTTCGTATACTTCGTCAGCATGGCGGCCATCTTGTCGTTGTCGTATATCGGACGTTTCGTCTTTCGCACGGGATCGACAATATAGAATGCCTTCCCCTCCGGCGTCTCGAAGCTGTACCAGAACCGGTCGCTCAGTTTAAGCCAGTGCGGATCGACATTCGTGCTGAAGACCATCTTCTTCAACTTGTCGGGGGAAAACCTTGCAGCAAGCTGATAATTCGCCTTTTCAATCGGCTTGTTTTGCGCCCACAGGCTGCCGGCACAAAAAATGAGAACGAGTAAGACGGGCATAAAAATTCGATCCCTCTTCATCGGAAAATCCTCCATTTTAAAATTCCATCCTTCAATGCTGAAAATCAATTTTGTATTTTTACTCGACTTTGGCAAATCTGATCATTTTAATAAAACGATCCAATCAGAAGAACGATTTTCAAAAAACGAACAATCGATCCCTCTCCCTTTCCAAAGGAGAGGTTAGGTGAGGATTTATAGGATTTGCAGAAATCGTGTTTTATTCATTTGTTAAACACCCTCTCTTTGTTTCTCCCCGAAG
>JBDRSZ010000083.1:0-3996 GCA_043824415.1 bacterium
ATGTCTTCCACCTCATCCGTTCCCGAAACACTCGTGAACAAACGCATCGCCGTCGCTGCGGAAGACGAGGGAGAACTACAGGCAAGCGTCAGTCCCCACTTCGGCAGATGCCCCTTCTACACAATCGTTGAGATTGAAAACAACAAAATCAACAAAAGCCACAAGGTCGAAAATCCCTTCTACGGCGAACACGGACAGCCGGGACAGGTCCCCGCGTTCATCCGCGATCAGGGAGCCCATGTCATCATCTCGGGCGGAATGGGGCCGCGTGCCGTCGGTTTCTTCAACGACTTCAGTATCGAAGTCGTCACAGGAGCTGCGGGAAAAGTCAGCGCTGTTGTCGAAGGATACCTTCATGGTACCCTGAAAGGCTCCGCTCCGTGTAAGGATGAAGCCTGTCACTAAACGGATTGGTTAACTGCTGAAAGGAATCCTCAATGAATACCAGCGGAGATCGAACGAAGACCATGGAAGAACAGAATCGGCGCATCGAGGAAACGTTGAAAAGAATCAAACACCGGATCGTCGTCTTCAGCGGAAAGGGAGGCGTCGGCAAGACCACAGTCGCCGTCAACCTGGCGTACTCCCTCCTACAGCAAAAGTTGAAAGTCGGCCTGCTCGACGCCGACATTACCGGCCCCAACGTGCCCAAGATGATCGGCCTGGAAGGCTTCCCCTGGATAGACAGCGATAAAAAAAACATGCTCCCCCAGATGAAAGAGGGCCTTCAGGTCATCTCCATCGCACCCTTGATTCCCAGCGACCAGCCCGTTATTTGGAGAGGACCCCTCCGTTCGGGAGCCATCACGCAATTCCTCTCCGACGTCGTTTGGGGAGAACTCGACTTTCTGCTGGCCGATCTTCCTCCGGGAACCGGTGACGAGGTGTTGACCACAGCACAGAAGATGCTTCCTCAGATGGCCATCGTTGTCACAACACCGCAGGAGGTTTCGCTCATCGACTGCAGACGAGCGGTGAACATGGCAAAAAAGTTGAATATCCCAATCGTCGGCGTCGTGGAAAACATGGCCGGCCTCATCTGTCCCCACTGCGCGAAGGAAATCGACATCTTCGGGTCGGGCGGGGGAGAAAAAATGGCCAATGAGATGGGTGTCGTCTTCTTGGGTCGAATTCCCATGGAAGTGGAAACAAGGGAAGACAGCGACCATGGGATGCCCATTGTGTTGTCTCGAAAGGAGAGCAAAACAACCCAAGCATTCAACACCATCGCCCAGAACGTCATCACCCTTTTTAACCAACAAACGAAAGAAAAAGCAAAATGAGCAGATCATCCGAGAAAAAAGTAAAATCGAAGAAATGGGCATGCGATGCGTGCCATAAGAAAAAATGCGATGAAGGCAAGGATTGCTCCGGGCAGGCCGACGAGATCCTTCAAATGTACGAGGGCGAAAACCTCAAACTCGCCACAGCCGCTTCCAAGATTGAAAGCAAATACTATATGCAGAAAACGCGGCTGGAGGAGATCATCCTCTTTTCCAAAGAGATGAGCTATCGAAAACTGGGGATCGCCTTCTGTATCGGTCTTGCCGAAGAAGCCGAAATTCTGTCCAAGTTTATCCGACGGCATTTTGAAGTCGTTTCCGTCTGCTGCAAAGTATGCGGTATCCAGAAAGAGACATTGAACCTCGAAAAAATCGGTCCGGACATCCCAGAATCGATGTGCAATCCCATCGGACAGGCCGTTCTCTTGAACCAGGCCAAGACAGACTTGAATCTGATCTGCGGCCTCTGCATGGGCCACGACATCCTGTTCACGAAGCACTCGGAGGCGCCCGTATCCACGTTCATCGTCAAGGATCGCGTACTGGCCCACAATCCCGTCGCTTCCCTCACCTGTCGGTATCTCAGAAAACGAATGGAAAAAAACGAAAAATAAAGTGAGGATCAAAAAAATCGAAACATGAGGTAAAAATGGCACACGAAGGTTATCATGAATCTCACGATCTTCTCAGCGAGAAGACCAAGGATCGTCACAGAGCGATCGTTTCTGTCATCGAAGAGCTGGAAGCCATCGACTGGTACCAGCAGCGAATCGATGTCACTCAAGACAAATCCCTGCAAAAAGTTTTGGAGCACAATCGCGACGAGGAAAAAAAGCACGCGGCCTGCTCATCGAATACCTGCGTCGGGCAGACCCGGATTTCGCCAAAGAATTGAAGGACTACCTCTTCTCCGATCCCAAAGTGGAGATCGTTGACCTGGAAGACTGAAAGGATCAATCCATGAAAAAAATCGGTATCATCATCTGCGGACGGTACAAGAACTGTGGAGGAGGCAAGTGCCTTCGCTCCATGCGGGAACGTGTGGGCGGATTTGCTGTTTATCCGAAAGACGAAGAATTACAGCTCGTCGGTTATTCTTCCTGCGGCGACTGTCCCGGCGGGAACGTCGAATACGTGCCCGAGGAAATGATCAAAAATGGAGCGGAGGTCATCCATCTGGCCACCGGACTGGTCGTCGGTTATCCGCCCTGCCCGCGGATTCGACACTTCAAAGAGTTCATCGAAAAGCGTTACAAAGTTCCGGTAGTCATCGGGACGCATCCTATCCCAATGAAATACTTGGACAACCACAAGAACCTGCATTTCTGGAAACAGACAAACATGTAAAAACTGGCGGTTGATCTGATGAATGAAGATCCAAAAATTATGGAGGCGTACAATTAGCCAGCTCTCATACAGACAATCCCTTCCGTTCAACCGACTAATCTGTAGTTGACTTTCATCAGACGTTTTTCTAAATTCATAAAAAATCTCTTGGGTAAGACAGTATACAATCGATAAAAGTTGTACAACGTATGAGAACCATGAAGAGATGGAGAAAATCATGAAAGTCATTTCAGATGTCTGCATCGTGCCCATTGGAGTGGGTGTTTCGGTTTCTAAATATGTGGCAGCATGTGAACGCATTTTCACAGAAGCAGGACTGAAAACGCGCCTCCACGCCTACGGAACGAACGTCGAGGGCGAATGGGACGACGTGTTCCGAGCCGTGAAGCGCTGCCACGAAGTCATTCACGAGATGGGAGCGCCCCGAATCTCCACGAACATCCGGGTCGGCACCCGCACAGATCGGGAACAGACGATGAACGAAAAGGTAAAGAGTGTCGAGCAGAAGTTACAGGAATCGTGAAAACCAAGCGACACGAAGCCGTCCTCATCGTCGGCCCGACCGGTTCCGGCAAAACGCCTCTCGGTGAGTTTCTCGAGCAAGGCGGACTGTGGGGCAGATGTTGCGTCCATTTCGATTTCGGGGCGAACCTCCGCCGGATCGGCGAAGGAAAAATGGACCTGCCATCCTTGACTCAAAAGGAATGGGACGTCGTCCTCCATTCTCTCCGATCGGGCGCGCTGCTGGAGAACAGACATTTCGCCATCGCAGAGAAAATCCTGAAATCCTTCATTGAACAGAATAAAGTCGGTGAAAGAGACATCATCCTCCTCAACGGCCTCCCGCGGCATGTCGGTCAAGCCGAGAGCGTTGACATAATCATCCGCATTCGTCTGATTGTGTCTCTCGACTGCTCCAAAGAAACCGTTCGAGATCGAATTCGACGCAACACCGGAGGCGACAGAACCCATCGAATCGACGATTCGCTCTCTGACATCGAAAAGAAACTGATCATCTTCCACGAAAGGACGATCCCCCTGTTCGATCATTACCGAGTGAAAAACGTCCGAATCATGTGCATCAACATCGCCGCCGAGACGACGCCAGAAGATATCCGGAGGCTGCTCGTTGCCGTCGAATGTCCTTTTCATCGACAAACGGAGATATCCCCTTGAAATCATCAAGAATCCTCACCCCTGGAGATTTTCGAAAAGCCCTTTTTCGAGTTTAGCTTCGATGCTGGCGTTTATTATTCCTTTTGCGGTAACGTTGGCGTCGAGTGCCGCAAACAAGGACCCCAGCGTTGAAAGGTCGAGGTCGTTGACTTCGAGTGAAAGCTGGCCGGTCGTATCCGCAAACGACCAA
>JBDRSZ010000084.1:0-6940 GCA_043824415.1 bacterium
GGGGAACGAAAACATGATTATATTAAATCCGATATTTTTTATTCATTCCTCCTCACAAACTTCCAAAAAGAGAATGATCGCCTCTCTCGGTCGATCCAAGTCCATATGTTCAGACAAACACGAACCATTTTACAGAAGACTCCGAAGATCATTCTCAACATTTTTCCGATTCTTCTCCGAATCGACAACCACGAGTATCGTGTCATCCCCGGCAATCGTGCCGAGGATTTCTTTACGCTCCAATCCGTCCAAAAGGCTGGCGACACCGTTGGCATTCCCCGGCGATGTTTTGATCAAGATGAGGTTGCCCGTACTCTTCACATCCTTCACAAAATTATGAAACAGAATCCTCAGCCGATCCCACAGCAACACCGGAGAAGGTTTCTCCAACATCTTATATTCATACACACCCGGACTGACTCTGACCTTGACGAAACCCATCTCCTGCAAGTCTCTCGATACAGTCACCTGCGTTGTATCAACACCCTGTTTTTTTAATTCATTAAGAAGTCTGTTCTGATCGCCGGCTCCGTGCTCCTCGATGATTTTCTGGAGGAGTTGCTGCCTATGCGTTTTTGTATGTTCATGCATCATTTTGAATAATTATACAAAAATATATTCCATTTGTCAAGGATTTTTTCATACAGAGCAGAAAGAGTGGGTATAAAAGCACAAACGCCCAAGTCGATCGACTGGGCGTTTATGAGTAAACAAGAAGAGTATGGCTCAATTCGAAGCCGGTCCGAATTCCTGAAAAAGCGTGGAGTCGATCGGAACGTCGTATTCAACAGATGTTATCAAATACCGGATTCCTTGAAGCGCCATTCCTCCCGGTTCAAACTCGATTCTCTTGCCCGGCAAAAAAACGCTGCCGAACTTTTTAAAATCGGTGAAAACCTTCCGGAAAAGGGGTGACGCACCCATTCTGAATTCTTCCTGAATGAAATAATGACGCTTTTTATCAAAATAGAGCGTCGTCGTATCCTCCCCCACGACGGCCGTCACCACGCGCGCGGGAATTCTCGTCGTATCCCCATCGAGCACGTAAGCGGCCACGCCGTCCAACTGGTGAATGAGCGTATCGGCATGATTCAAATAATACGCGATTCCTTCACACGCGTCGAACTGACGCTTGTTCATTCCAACGACGGTGCGATTTGTATAGATGTTGAGATTCACCATCCTCCATCCATTCCCCTCGTTGTAAACATCGACGTAAAAAGCAGGGCTGTGCTTGAATTTGGTGAAATCCCGGTCATACCGTATTTTCCCCGGCTTCTGGGCGTAACTTACATACTCCCCATGCAGAGTGTCCAAGCCCCATATCTGATAAACCTCGCCTTTGCAGACCATCGTTTCCCAGTCGGTAAGCACTTTGCCGCCGTGCTTCTCATACGCTTGCTCAACGATTTCCTCAGCAGTGCGCGGTTCGTAGGAACATCCCACTAAAACGGCAATAGCGATACAGAACCCAAAGAAAATCAAAATCCTTCGCATCGGATTCTCCCTTTATACAAAAGTCAACAATTTATGCGCTGCTAACAGTTTTTCCCGAATCAATATGTTGAATCGGCAGTGCGTCTCGCAAGGCGCCGAACAGTCGCTGCAAGCAATTCCATTCTTCGAATCGGGAAGACACCTATATTTGCTCATGGCATATTTCTCATAACCATAGTTTTTAAAATACATTTTGTACCGAAAGATGTTCGCAATCGGAACATCCTTCGGGCACGTGCCCAGACAGCCGTCGCATCCGGGGCGGCAGTATTCCGTAAAGATGGCGTTCCGCGCCACTTCTAGTGTTTTCGCATCCGCACGGCTCAGTCTCGTGACGCCCGAGACGGCCAAGTATTCCTCGACTTTTTGAAACGTATTCATCGTGATGACAACCGTGTCGAACAAATCTGAAGTCAAGACATATTTTAAAACGGCCTGCCGGATATTCGTGCCCTTGTCCACCAGTCCCTTGACTTGTGTGCTGACATCCGATTTGAATAGGGTCATCGTTTTCATGGCCATCGTCGCGACTCCCTTCGCACGGGCCTTTTGCAGAAGCGGTTCCAGGCCGTGCGTCAGAAAATTCGCGCCGCAGAGAATGACGTCGAACCGGCCGTTTTCTATTCCCCAATCCATCTCTTCAAGCATCCTCGGGCCGTGACTCGATGCGCCCGTGAATCGGATCTTGCCCAGCCTTTTCGCTTCGTCCCACGCCTCGTAGATGGCAGGATTCTGAATGCGCTCCATCCCTCCGAACTCCGGACTCCCCATAGCGTGAATCATCATGCAGTCCACGTATGTCGTCTTCAAGCGTCCCAAGGTGATGTCCAGCGCGTCCAAAAGCTCCTTTTTCGTTACGGTTGATGTGACCAGGGGCGGGTCCCATTTCGACACCACGAATATCTTCTTCCGCATTTCAGGAATAATCGTGCCGATCATTTCTTCGTGGCCCGGATACTCGTAGGCGCTGTCGATCAAGTTGATGCCGCAGTCGAATTGATACCGGATCAACGCCGCATCGCGCTGATTCGCTCCCACTGAGATATCGCCCACCATGTGCCCCGTCTTCCCGAACGGTTTGTAGCGCTTCACCCTCGGTTTCTCTGCGTCCTGAATGACAATCTCTTTGTTCTTAAGGGGAACAGCACATCCTGCTGCGGCTGCAGCCGAACGCTGCATGAAATCACGTCTCGACAATTTACGCATTGTGATACCTCTTATCAATCAAGAACTGTAATTTTAAAAATTCAGAATTGAACTTCAGTAATTTTTCATTTCTTGATAAAAATACCAAATCCCAAAATCCAAATGACAAAGGAATGCCAAATGACATAATGCTGAATTTGACATTTGGATTTTATTTGGACTTTGGACTTTGTCATTTGGAATTGAATAGCATTCTATATAAAAGAGAAATCACAGATGAAAAAGCAAAACCATCCAGTCCTGTTGAAAATAGGATTATTGGTTTTCATTTCTCCTCTTTCAGGAGCTCATCCCTTTCGGCCATCTGAAGCTGTCCGATAATTTCATCCAAATCACCCGCCAATATTTCCTGCAGTCTGTAGAGCGTCAAATTGATACGATGGTCCGTCACCCTCCCCTGCGGAAAATTGAACGTCCTGATCTTCATGCTCCGGTCGCCCGAGCCGATCATCGACCGCCGGCTGGCGGTCACTTTGGCCTCCTCTTCCTTTCTCCTCAAGTCGAGCAACCTCGCCCTGAGTACTTTCAACGCCTTCGATTTGTTCTTATGCTGCGATTTTTCATCCTGACACGTCACCACCATTCCCGTGGGAAGATGCGTGACCCGTACAGCCGAATCCGTCGTGTTCACGCTCTGGCCGCCGGGTCCGGACGAGCGGTACACATCGATCCGGAGATCTTTCGAGTCGATATCCATGTCGACCTCCTCCGCTTCGGGAAGCACAACCACCGAAGCGGCCGACGTGTGAATTCGTCCTTGCGTCTCAGTCGTCGGCACTCTCTGAACACGGTGGACGCCGCACTCGTATTTCAGTGTACCGTAGGCATCGCTTCCCAACACAGAGAAAATAATTTCCTTGAATCCGCCCAGTTCCGTGGGATGGGACCCGAGTATTTCTTTCTTCCATCCCCGCTCCTCGATGTACTTGGAATACATCCTGAAAAGATCGCCCGCGAAAAGCGCGGCCTCATCGCCTCCCGTGCCTGCCCTGATCTCCATGATTGCATTCTTCTCATCGCGCGGATCTTTCGGGATGAGCATCGCCTTCAGCGCCTGCTCTATCGTCTCGACAGAAGCCTCGCTCTCTTCCAATTCCTCCCTGGCCAACTCCCGCAATTCATCGTCCGAAGACGATTCAAGGAAATCCCTGGCCTCATCCATCTTCCGCAGGATGTTTTGATAATCGCGGGATTTTTCGAGCACGGCTGTGAGACGTCTGTATTCTTTCGTCAAGGCGGATATTTTGTCCGATTGTCTCAGCATGGACGGATCTTCGAGCGTCTTCTCCAATTCTTTAAAGCGTTCCTCGACCCGCACGATTTTCTGAAGCAGACTATTTTTTTCGTCTCTGCCCACGAATCACATCCTTTTCATGCGCCGGAAAAAATTTCAACATCCGCTCCCACATCCCGGTCCAGAGCGCTCTTCAAAGCGACCAAGGCCACTTCCAACTGGCTGTCGTCGGGTTCCTTCGTCGTCACTCTCTGGAGCCAGAGTCCGGGAGCTACCAAAACTTGCGCAAGCTTTTTGCCGTACTTCTTGCCGGACAACCGGATGATTTCGTACGAAATCCCCCCGATCACGGGGATGAACAGAAACCGAACCAGACGATCCCCCATGTCCTGGGGCTTCCCCAAGAAGACGAATACCAAAAGTGCGACGAGCATGACGACCAGCAGAAAGCTCGTGCCGCAGCGGGGATGATACGTCGCGTACGGTCTGACGCTGTCGAGTGTCAACGGTTTTCCTTCCTCAAAAGCGAAGATGGCCTTGTGCTCAGCGCCGTGATATTCGAAAATCCTCCGGATTTCTTTCCAAAGGCTGATGAGCGCCAGATACACCAAAAAAATGGCAAGACGAAAAGCCCCGTCGATGACATTGAACAGAACGCCGCTTTTCACGCCCGTGAGTTCCGTCAGAAAAAGCGGAAGGAAGAAAAACAGTCCGATCCCAAGGGCGAGTGCCAGAAGGACGGTCAAGCCCATCCAGACGCGCGACCTCTTTTCCGGCGGTCCGTCGGACTTTTTTTTCTTCTTCTCCTCTTCCATAGCGACATCGCCCGAAAAATTGAGCGCCTTGATGCCCAGCACGAGAGATTCGATGAGAATGATACCGCCCCGGATCAGAGGCAATCCAAACACTTTATACCGCTTCGTCCATGAAATATACGCGTCCCTCTTCAGCACGATCCTGCCGTTCGGCTTCCTCACCGCCACAGAAACATACTCCGGCGACCGCATCATCACGCCCTCGATGACCGCCTGTCCCCCGACCTGAATTTTTTTAGCACTCGTCATTCGGAATCCCATTACTCCTATCATGCCTCTCCCTATGGGAGAGGTTAGGTGAGGGTTCTGTCACTCCATAAAAAAGCGGAACACGACTCTCTATAGTCGTCTTCCGCAGCCATTGTCTTCTGACTTCCTAAGAAGATTCCCGTGCTTCTTGCTCTTCCTTGCCCGAAGCCTCCTGCATCTTGCCCAGCTTGTATTTCTTCATGTATTTCTCGACACGGCCCGCCGTATCAATAAGCTTCTGCTTCCCCGTGAAAAACGGATGACAGTTCGAGCATATTTCCACGTTGATATCGCCCACCGTCGAACGTGTCTTGAAATTGTTCCCGCAGGCACATTTTACAGTCGCCTCTTTGTATTCGGGATGAATGCCCTTTTTCAATCTGTGAACCTCCGAAAAATTCAAATTTTCTTGGATTAAAAGATAATAAATTCAAACGTGTGAAGCAAGAAAATAATGCAAATTCAAATGGACAAATCATTCTATCAAGATTTCCCCGATTCCCCGATGGATCAGGATATATATCCTGGCCTATCTTAGTTTGGAGACAAAGACACAGAAGGTGATGCTGGTGAGATAAAACACCGGAGAAAGTAGGAAGGGAGACAGGAGAAAGAGGTAATCGGTAATCGGTGGAAGAGGTGAGGGCCTATTGCCTGGGGTCTGTGGCCTATAGCCTATAGTCTTCATTATTCTTAAAAAGTATCTTGTATCTTGAAAGTGAAATGCGTATCATATAGGCAATGAATGCGTATAACCGTTGAGGTCCAAATGAAATCGAAAATAAATTTGACGATTGATGAAGAGCTCGTTCCACAGAGTAAGAATTATGCCAAAAAGCAAGGCTTGTCAGTGTCACAGCTGGTAGAGGATCTTTTGAGAAAGACGGTCCAAAATGACAAGCCGTCTTTTTCATCTCGCTGGCGTGGGAAATTCACGATCGCAGATAAGGACGACGGAAGATATAATAAATTGAAAGAGCGTTACTTGTCATGATTGTTCTCATCGATACGGACGTATTGATTGATGTGGCATTGAACCGTGAACCGTTCTCAGAATTTTCGTCAATCATTTTGGATGGTGCAGAACAACAGCTCTTCCAAGCATTCATCGCTTGGCATTCGATATCGAATTTCTATTATATTATCTCTTCAACGATTCCAGAAATAGATACAAAAGAATTCATTAAAGAATTAATGCAATTTGTTCAAGTGGCACCGACAACGACGAAAGATGTGCTTTATGCAACAACTGTGAATATAAAGGATTTTGAAGATGCTCTTCAAGTTGCAGCCGCTAAAGCCTGCGATGCCGATTTGATCGTTACTCGTAACATCAAACATTATAAGAACAGCCCTTCAAAAATAAAGACACCCGAATCATTCTGCACGATTTTGAAATCTTTTTAAGATAGGGAATTTTCGTTCAGTTTCTTATTGCCAGGACGCACACAATATATTTCGCCAAATGTTTTCAGGAGCAGTTTGACGTGGTGCCTTCGCAGTACCGAAAAACAAGTGAAGTGGACGCCACCTCGGAGGTGGAGTCCACTTCACTTGTTTAATCATCCCAATGCATCGGGACAAAAACAACATCCTCCTAGAAGTTCAAAATTTCCGGGAGGATTGCTCTTTTTCTATTTCCCGACCAAATGCTCCCCAATCCATTCGATCTTCTCGGAAGGCCCTCTGAGCTTTTCTCTCCAGTCGGACGATGGATTTTGAAAGTACCCTTCGTGACGAAATGTCACCACATTCTGGATATCGTAAAACTCCCGCTTCGCGCCGAACTTTTCATTGAAGAAGATGGGATAATTGATCCGATCCGAAAACGTCATCATCTCATCCCGGTCTAAATGATTCAGAATGGCACCCGTCAGCGCAGCCTGATGGATGAAAACCCTCTTTCTGACGTCCTGCCTGCACATCTCCGCCAAGACCA
>JBDRSZ010000085.1:0-3482 GCA_043824415.1 bacterium
TATCCTCCGGGTGGTAGTACAGATCATCGTGCATGTTGTACCCTTCTATACTTGCCATGTCATTCCTCCTTTTTTAAATTTTCATTTATTATTTTTCACTCTTGTCCAAAAAAAGGTCATGGGTGGATTCCCGCTTAAAGATTGCGGGAATGACAAGGAGAGGGGTGTCATTCCTGAAATTGTTAATCAGGAATCCAGGGGTGGTGGATAATAACTTCATTTCAGAAATGCTGGAGTACCAATTCTTGTTCTATTATTTTCAAAAACCTATTTCCTATTTTGGACAGCAATTATTGGACAGATTCTTGATTTCTTCGAGCAAATGAGTAACTTCGTCTTCGTTATTGCACACGTGGAAGGAGACGCGAATGCCTCCCAAATTCGCTTCTGACACACTGCGGACCCGCATGCGTTTTTTAGAGAGATGGGACGCGATGTCTTGATAAGTTTTTCCCTTCATCCGGAAGGTGATCATCGATGTGCGGAAACGATCCTCTTCCGGCGAGAGGATTTCGACGTCTGGTATGGTTTGTAGTCCGGCGTAGAAGGATTCGGACAGTTTTTTGTTATGATCCCAGATGGTTTTCAGACCGATGGCCTGAATAAAATTGACGGCGGCTCCGAGTCCGTGAAAGAGCGCTTCATTCTGGGTGGCGTATTCGTATCGTTGGGCGGTTGGATGGAGTTTCAGGCTCCGCTGTACGATGTCGTATCCGTCGTCCGAATACGCCCCGACCGTAGTCGGGTGTAACGTGTCCAACAATTCCTGCCGGACGTACAACACGCCGGTTCTTTTGGGGCCGAGGGTCCATTTGTGGCCGCTGAAAGCGTAGAAATCGATGTGGCATTCTTTGACGTCGACGGGAGTGTTGCAAACCGCCTGCGCGCCGTCCAGAGCGAACCAGAGGTTTTTTGCCCTGGCGAGCTCGTCGATTTCTTTGACGGGGAAGTGCTGGCCCGTCGTGCAGGTCACGTCGCTGATGAAGATAAGGCGAGTGCGTTGACCGATGAGGCGCTCGATGCGGTCGACGTTGCCCAGACCGCTCTTCAGGTCGGGCTCGAAGGTCCTGATGACGATGCCGTTGCGCTGTATGAGATTCAACAATGGAATGTGGAGCGCTGGATGTTCGTGGGTGGAAGTAATGACTTCGTCCCCCTTTTTCAGGGGCAGGCCGTTGAGGATGATGTTGATCCCTTCCGTGGCCGTGCTGATGAGTGCCAGTTCTTCTTCCTTGCATTCAGTTCCGAGGAGGCTGGCACACTTTTTCTTGGTTTCCAGCCACTTCTCGTGGCTGTGTCCCGGGCTCGGGGCGATCTCTCCCTGGTCCATGCTGGTCTTGACGACATTCATGACGGCTGTGGGGACGGCTCCGATGCCTCCGGTGTTGAGATATGCATAATCATCGGGAAAGACGAACTGTTGACGAACGATTCTCCAGAATTGGGTTTCGTCGGGCAATGCTTTTAGAGCTTCCCCAAAAGGAAGATGGGAAGGGAGCAGGTCTGATTTTTTAAGCGCAATCCCGGCGGAGAGGGATCCCAAAGTCTGGAGAAAATGTCTTCGTTTCATGACGTCATCTCTTCTTCAATTGAATCTGTATGGACGCGCGATCCTCAACGACGGCATTAAAATCCACGTAGCGGCTTGTCTCGATCCGTGTGTTGGAATGATGCGCGGGTGCATCGTTGACAGTCACCTTTTCCGCGCTCGTCCCTTCCGGCAAGAGGACGTGAAAGCGGATGTCTGATTTCGGGATGAAGACTTCTATTTCGATGCGGTCTTCTTCTTTACGAAATGTATACACGATGCCGGTTCCTGAGCTTTTGTATCCGACGTTAACTTCCGCTCTGCTCACTCCTGCTGCAAGCCAGCGTGGAGAGAGCCGGACTTCCTGAAAGCACTTCAACTTGTCCTCGACACCCGCCAGTCCTTCAATGAGGGCAAACAGCATGGCGCTCGAACCCCAGCCGTCCGTGGGCGTGGCTTCAGGGCTCGTGCTCGCCTCCACGCTCGAAGGGGACCCGTCGGGGAAGTACCAGAGATAGGTTTCACCGGATGCGGAAATCATGTCGTAATAACGCCGGAGTATGTCGACTCCGTACGATTCGAATCCATGATCGAACGCAGCCTTTGCCAGCTCTCCGCCCACCAATGGCATGATCCCGCCGTTGACGTAGGCTCCTCTCGTGAGCTTCGGGTCGCCGAAGATGCCGTCCGGAAAAGGCGGGTCGATGGAGAACCACTCGGCGAAGGCGTCCGTCTCTTCTTTTCGTCGGAGATACTCTCGAATGATGGATACGGCCATGTCGTGGGAAGCCGCGCCTCTGTTGATGCCCATGGGATTGCTGAGGCTGAGCTGGCGCGATTCATCCACTCCCGGTATTTCGACGGGTGTTCGTTTCACGAAATGGGTGTAGAAAGTTCCGTTCCAGCAGGCTGCGTTCATGTTTGCCTTGAGCGTTTCCGCGCGTTGTTCCCATTCTGCAGAAGCATTATCGTCTTTGAAATAGGCATACAATTTGGCCATGATGCGGAAGGCTTCGTAATACCCGCTGTTGTCTCCGTGGAAGATACCCCAGTATGTTTTATCATCTAATTGGAATTGGAGCCAGTCGTGGGTGCCGGCCGTGTACGCAAAATCCCAGGTGTCGATGGTGTAGGCTCTCTTGACAAGGTGCACCTCTTCGTCCCAGCGCAAAGGATGGGTCAGAATGTACTGAAGCGCTTTTTCCATTTTGGGGAGGAGGTTCCGTATCCAGGCGTCATCGCCAGTGGCCTGCCACGAGAGGAAAGCGGCCTTGACGAACCGGTATTCGACGTCCGCTTCGACGGGAACACGGACGTATTTGGTCCAGTTCTCCCGCTCGCAAGGAAGTTTTTCGGGGAATGTCGTGAAGTAGTCGAATATGCGTCCGCTGTCTGCTTGCGTTTCGGCGAAATGATCGATAGCGCTTTTCAAGTCCTTCTCGAAATATTTCACGGCCCGGAGCATTTCGCTGTGATCCCGTATCCAGACGGATTTTGTGTCGGGTGAACGGTACCCGCGAATGATCTTTCCATCAATGACGAGGTCCAGGATGTCTTTTTCGAGGAAGGATTTTACCCTCGGGAAGAGTGTGTCGAATTCATCCCGGCCTGTTTTGATGGATGTTTCGTGGGGATAGTTTTTCATCTCATCCTAAGTGAACCTCTCATCTTTTTCGACGACTATTACCTATCGAATTTTTAATAAAAAAATTTAAACCACAAAGAGCACAAAGGTATCTATTTTTTAATAAAATCTTTGTGTTCTTTGTGTCCTTTGTGGTTCACTTTGTTTTTTAAGCTTTACCGCGCCATAATTTATTGTACTGCTAATGCGTACACACATTTTTTGGCCTCGTCAGCGAATGCGTGGAGACATTCGATGTCCGCTTCGAAGAAATGGTCCGATGGCGCCAGGATGAAGCCGCCGTTTTCGCCGGCTTCTTCGAAGCACTGA
>JBDRSZ010000086.1:0-8997 GCA_043824415.1 bacterium
GGCGTTTACGCCGTGAAATCGGACATCGCTGACATCGACGTGGCGTTCTCGAATCTACAGAAGACGAACGGCGAAACCGCGATTCCCTCCTCTGCATTCACCTGCTTCAACACGGGCGGCATCGACTGGGAGGGAAAACTACTCGATAAAACCTGTCCCGTCGGGAAAGGAAAAATCCAGCCGCTCTGGATGGGAGTGCAGATCCCGGAAGATGTCCCTCCCGGAAAATACGAAGGGGAAATCACCGTCGCCCCCGCAGGATCGGAGGAGTCCAATATCCACCTCGTGCTCAATATCTCGCGCAATGTAAGGAAAGACGCGGGCGACGACGAGCCGTGGCGGCATTCCCGGCTGCACTGGCTGAACTCGAAAATCGCCATCGACGACGGCATTGTATCGCCGTACACACCCATGAATGTCGACGGAAACGCCATCCAATGCCTCGGCCGACGCCTGACGTTAAACCGGACGGGCCTTCCCGAAAGCATCCAAAGTTTCTTCGGCCCGGAGATGACCCGTCTCATCCAGAACGGCCGGGAGATACTCTCCGCTCCCATAAAACTGATCGTGGAAATGCCGTCATCGAAAATCCTGTCCTGGGATAGAGGGAGCGTCGAAATCACGAAGCAAGCCGAAGGAGCCGTATCCTGGAAATCCATCAGCTCGGCGGGTCCCCTCCAGATGGATTGCGAGGCCCAGATGGAATTCGACGGCACCGTCGAATTCCTCTTGACATTGAAAGCAAATAAAGCGACCCGTGTGAAGGACATCCGCTTGGAAATACCCATTCAAAAAGACGTCGCAAAGTACATGATGGGCATGGGCGTGAAAGGAGGGATGCGGCCCCTTTCGGTCGACTGGAAATGGAACTGGAGGCACAACCAGGACGGGGCCTGGGTGGGAGATGTCAACGCCGGCATCCAGTGCAGCTTCAAGGACGAGAATTACGAGCGTCCCCTGAACACGAATTTCTACCTCTCCAAACCCCTCAACATGCCGACTTCCTGGTTCAACGATGGAAAAGGCGGATGCCGCCTCTTCGAATCGGGACGGGAAACGTTCCTCATCCGAGCATACAGCGGCCCGAGGACCATTCAGCCAGAAGAAGCGCTCCACTTCAACTTCCGCCTGCTCATCACGCCCTTCAGGACGATCGACACGAAAGCTCAATGGAGCACACGCTTCTACCATAGATTTAAACCCATAGACGAAATCGCCGAGACGGGCGCCAACACCATCAACGTCCACCACGCCACGGACATCAATCCCTTCATCAACTATCCTTTCCTCAGACCCCAAGAGATGAAAGCCTACATCGACGAAGCCCACGCCAAGGGAATGCGAGTAAAAATCTACTACACGGTCAGGGAGCTGTCCAACCGCGCGCCCGAGCTGTTCGCCCTGCGCAGCCTCGGGAACGAGATTCTCTCCTACGGCCCGGGCGGCGGATTCTCCTGGCTGCAGGAACATCTCGATCCCGACTACATCGCCGGATGGCTCGTCTCCTACCTCAAGGATGCCGCTGTCATCAACAGAGGCGTGTCCCGATGGCACAACTACTATCTCGAAGGACTCGACTGGCTGGCCAAGAACGTGGGCATCGACGGATTGTACATCGACGACGTTGCCTTCGACCGGACGATCATGAAACGCGTCCGGAAGATACTCGACCGAAACCGTGACGGCGCGCTCATCGACCTCCATTCTGCCAACCAGTTCAACGTCCGCGACGGCTACGCCAACAGCGCCAACCTGTACCTCGAACATTTCCCCTACATCGACCGCCTCTGGTTCGGGGAGTACTTCGACTACAACGCACCGCCCGATTTCTGGCTCGTCGAGATGTCAGGCATCCCCTTCGGCCTCATGGGAGAGATGCTCCAGGGCGGCGGGAACGCGTGGCGGGGGATGATCTTCGGGATGACGAGCCGGCTCCCATGGGCGGGCGATCCCCGGCCCATCTGGAAAGCCTGGGACGCGTTCGGCATCCAAGACAGCCGGATGATCGGATACTGGGCTCCCTCCTGCCCGGTCAGGACGAATCGCGGGGACATCCTTGCCACGGTCTACGCGAAAGGAGACGAAGCCCTCATCTCCATCGCCAGCTGGGCAAAGGAGACGGCTCTTTGCAGACTCACGATCGATTGGAAATCTCTCGGAATGAATCCCGACAAATCGCAGCTTGTCGCTCCTGCCATACAGGATTTTCAGGAAGAAGCCATCTTCCAGCCGACAGACGGCATCCCGGTCCCGCCGGGCAAAGGGTGGCTCCTCATATTGAAAGAGAAGTAAAGACGAGATCAAACAGACATCAAAGGGAGAGAATCCATGCAAAAAGAGAAGAAGAACGAATCGGCATCGCACAAACCCAAAAGCATTTTCGTCGCCCTTATCCCCATCGTCGCGATGATGGCCCTCCTCATCGTGGGGTACGGGATGTACAAGATCGAGCCGCAGGTCCTCCTCATCGCAGCCGCCTTTATTACGGGCTGCCTCGGACTCATCCTCCGCTTCAAGTGGGAGGACATGCAGAAGGGCATCGTCGACAGCATCCACAAGGCCCTGCCCGCCATGCTCATCATGATCTGCGTGGGCATCCTCATCGGGTCCTGGATCGCAGCAGGCACGATCCCCATGATCATCTATTACGGACTGAAGCTCATCTCGCCTAAATTTTTCCTGGTGACAGCCTGCTTCGTCTGCAGCCTGACCTCCATCGCCACCGGGACGTCGTGGGGAACGATCGGAACCTTAGGCGTTGCTTTCATCGGAATCGCCATGGCCCTCGGAATTCCTCTGGGTCCGGCCGCGGGCGCCATCGTTGCCGGCGCTTACTTCGGCGACAAGATGTCCCCATTCTCCGACGTGACCAACCTCGCCCCGGCAGTCGCGGGCTCCAACCTGTTCGACCACATCAAGCACATGCTCTGGTCCGCCGTTCCCGCCTGGCTCATCGGGCTCTTCATCTACTTCCTCGTCGGCCTGAAGTACGGTGGCAATGCCGTCGAATCGGAAACGATGTCTCTCATCACGAAGACGCTCGGAGAGAACTTCCATTTCAACATCCTCCTCCTGCTCCCGATGGCCGTCGTCTTCTACTTCGCCATCGCCAAGAAGCCCGTCCTGCCAGGCATGCTCATCTCTGCACTTATCGCTGGAGTCCTTGCGCTTGTCTTTCAGGGAGCGACCGTACCCGAAGTGGCCACGGCCATGAACACCGGCTACAACTCCCGTACAGGCGTCGAAGTCGTGGACAGCCTCATCTCCCGCGGCGGGATGATGAGTATGATGCGGGTCCAGCTCGTCGCCTTTACTGCCTTCAGCTTCGGGGGTATCATGCAGACGACGGGACTCCTGGCTGTCATTTTCGAGCGGATCAAAGCCTTCACCGCCAACATCTGGAGCATCGTCCTGACGACTGTGGGCACATCCATACTCGCGGCCCTCGTTACCGGCAGCTCGTACCTTTCCATGATCGTCCCGGCCGAACTCCTCGCTCCAATGTACAAACGCATGGGCCTGGCCGCCAAGAACCTGTCGCGAATCATCGAAGAATGCGGCGCCATCATCGTCCCTCTCGTCCCATGGAGCATGGCCGGCGTGTACGTCACCGGCACGATCGGTGTATCGCCGTTCCAATATCTTCCGTGGGCATTCATGAATTATCTCTCAGTCGTCATCCTCATCATCTTCGGATTCACCAAATTCACGATGGCCCCAAAAATCCGTGAGGATGAGACGCAAGTGGGAAGCTGAAATATAAAGCACAGAGGTCCACCATGCTAAAACTCATCAAGAATGTGGAAGTGTTTACTCCCGATCCCATCGGCAGGAAGGATGTCCTCATCACCGGAAATTCGATAGGATACATCCAGGACAATATTGCCCTGGGAAAATCATTGGAAGTCGAAACCATCGATGGCAGCGGAAAGCTTCTCGTCCCGGGTTTCATCGACTCACACGTCCACATCCTCGGCGGAGGTGGAGAGGGAAGCTACAAAACCCGAACGCCCGAGATCGTGTTGAGCGATATCATCCGTGGCGGCGTCACGACCGTCATCGGGTGCCTCGGCACGGACGGCGTCACGCGCACCATGAGCAACCTCATCGCCAAGGCCCGCGGACTGGAGGAAGAGGGCATCACATGTTTCATCTACACGGGATCGTATCAAATCCCCGTGCGCACCCTCACAGGCTCCATCCTGGACGACATCATCCTCATCGATAAAATCATCGGCGTGGGTGAAATCGCCCTGTCCGACCATCGCAGCTCCCAGCCAACCGTCGAGGAGATCGCCAAGATCGCAGCCGCCGCCCGCGTCGGCGGCATGCTGTCCGGAAAAGCCGGCGTCGTGAATGTCCACATGGGAGACGGAAAGAGAAAACTGAGCTTCTTGGATGAAATTATCGATACAACAGAAATACCCATCACCCAGTTCATCCCCACGCACGTCGGCAGGAATCCCGATCTGTTCCAGGCGGCCATCGCGTATGCGAAAAAAGGAGGATTCGTGGACCTGACGACGAGCGTCCTCAAGACATCCCCAGACGACAAGCCCGTGACCTCCGCCCCATTCCTCAAGAAGATGCTGGACGAGGGCGTGCCCGTCGAAAACATCACATTCTCCTCCGACGGCCAGGGAAGCCTGCCCGAATTCGACGAACACGGCAAGTTCATCCGGCTGGGTGTCGGCAAGGTGACTTCACTGTTTAACGATATCAGGGACGCCATCATGAACCATAACGTCCCCATCGAAACCGCCCTGAAAGTCATCACGTCCAATCCCGCAACAATCCTCAAACTTCATCAAAAAGGAAGCATCTCCGTCGGCAAGGACGCCGACCTCGTCCTTTTGGATGAAGACCTCGAAATCGATACAGTCATCGCCAAAGGCCGAATCATGGTTCGTCAAAAGGAGGTCGTCGTTAAAGGAACGTTCGAAACGTAATCCATGGAATCATATAAAAAGGATTCTCCGATGAAGAATCATTTCTTTAAACCGCTTCAGGTTATTGCATTCGTACTTCTCGTTTTCATCTTCATCCTCATCATTCAATGTGCACCCCCTCACGAAGCAGAATCCATCCGCGTCATGAGCTTCAACATCCGGTACGACAACCCGGACGATGGTGACAATCGCTGGGAAAACCGTAAGGAAATGGTTGCCTCGACCCTTCGCTTCCACGGAGTCGACATCGCAGGTCTGCAGGAAGCGTTGCACGGACAGGTCGCTGATCTGGAAACGCTCCTTCCCCAATACGCCTGGTTCGGCGTGGGAAGAGACGACGGAAAAGAGGCGGGTGAATACTCGCCCATCTTCTATCTTAAGAACCGATTCAGCCTGCTCGAATCATCCACTTTCTGGCTCTCGGAAACACCGGACACGCCCGGCAGCCGGGGCTGGGATGCTGCTTGCAACCGCATCGTCACATGGGGCAAATTTGAGGATAAAAATACCCGAGACATTTTCTATGTGTTCAACACCCATTTCGATCATCGGGGAGAAACCGCCGGAGTCCAGAGCGCAAAACTCCTGCTGAACAGGATCGATGCGATTGCGGAAACGCATCCCGTCATTCTCACCGGAGATTTCAACGCCGCGACGAGCGATTCTGCTTACACCATCCTTACGAGAGCAAGCAACACAATTCCCGGAGTATCCGATGCGGTCACGCTTTCTGAATCCGGCCACTACGGCTCGACTCACACATTCAACGGATTCGGGGAAGAAATGGAGCCAGGCCATCGCATCGATTTTATATTCGTACGGAATGTCGGTGTCGTACTCCACCATGGCGTAATCGCGGAAAAATCGGACGGCAGGTTTGCATCCGACCACTATCCGGTCATAGCGGAGATTCGGATAGAGAAATGATTTCATTGATAAAAGTGAGAAATCTATGAGGGAAAACGGACCGTCTTTCCGTTCAATCGGAGTTCGGTCTTCTCCATACCGTCCCATAGCAGGATTTCAACAAGAACGAGTTTTAAATCAATCGTACAAAAGATGGGTTTTTCTCTTTGCCAAAAAGTCGCTCAATTCGTCCTTCCAGCTTGCCTCGATGCTGTCCAGCGGAGCTCCATCCATGATCATCTTCCGAATCCGATCCGTGCCGCACAGCCGGTTAAAATGCCCTGAGCGCCATTCGAATAATTCCGGATACATATCGTGAATCGACTTCACGAGAGCAACGCCAGTAAGGAAAGAACGGTATGCGTTTCGATCTTTCACGACGAGCCGAATCCCACGACATTCTTCATCCTCGTACTTAGGATATGGGGCCGTTCCTTCTATCGTCCGGGGAGTAAAATTCACGGCTTGAAAACGAACTCCCGGCAGGTCAAAAGTACGGACACGCCTAAGGACTTCCTCCGAATTCATCCAGGGTGCGCCGATTTGGAGGAAAGGCGCGTCCGTTCCCCGTCCCTCGGAAACGTTCGTGCCCTCAAAAAGACACATCCCAGGATAAACGGTTGCCACAGCAAGACTGGGCATGTTGGGGGATGTTTTCCTCCAGACGAGTCCGGTCTCATCGTACCACATCGAACGGTTCCATCCCTTCATCGGAACCACCGTTAACTCCGCACGCACACCATTCACCAGCCAGCCCTCTTCGTTCATCATTCGAGCCAGCTCACCGACCGTCATTCCATGACGCACGGGTACCGGGTAAAGGCCCACAAAAGAAGCGAAATCGGATTGGAGTATGCTGCCTTCAACCAAAACTCCGCCTATGGGATTCGGACGATCCAGGACGACAAACGGGATGCCCTGTTCCGCAGCCGCTTCCATGGCCAGGGCCATTGTATACACGTACGTGTAGAAACGCGCACCCACATCCTGAATGTCGAAAACGAGAATATCGACGTCCTTCAGCATTTCCTCGGTCGGTTTTTGCGTCTTGCCGTAGAGGCTGTAGATGGGTATCTTCTGTTCCGGATTGACCTCGTCGGCAATCCCGTCCCCGCCCGTTTCCTCGCCCCGGATTCCGTGTTCCGGACCGAACAGAGCGGTAACGCGGACGCGCTCAATCTTCGAAAAAACATCGACGATATGTTCATCCTTCGAATCGTAAGCCGTGTGATTCGTCACGATGCCCACGCGTTTGCCGTCGAATAAATACGCATAATCATGAACACGGTCGAGACCCGTCTGCACGGATCGCCTGCATCCCAATAAAAAAACAATTGAGATAAGATTGAGACCCAGGCAACCTGCAAACAGAATCCTTTTTCGTATCTTCCTCATCGGACACCTCAGGGTTTGTGCTTGCAAATACGTTATTTTCTCAATTCCACACTCACGATGAAATTCCTCCCGGGGCCGTTCACACCGGAGCAGTGCTCTCTGTAGTTGGTATCGAAAATATTCTCCACGGCCAGCTGCAGCCTGCTGAATTTCCACATATCCAATCCGGCCCGAAAATTAACTATTGTCCAGGCAGGAGTCCCGCCCTCCGGAATACGCGGATCGTCACGGTCGTCCGCCGAAAGACGATCCTGTTTCGCAGCAAACCGGATGGTTGCGTCACACGTGAATGATCCCCCGTTCCATCTCAGACCCGCCAAACCGAACGCCGGAGGGATCTTGCCCACAGGTTCGTCGAGCGTCGTGTTCTGTCCGAAAGTGGTCGTGATGTTCGTGCGGAAGGAAACACGTCTGTAAACATTGCAGTCGAAAGAAGCCTCGAATCCGCGGATGAAAGCATCGCCGATGTTTTGCTTGGACTTCACTTTGTAGACGTTCCCGCCTTTCTCGATCGTCGATGAGCCGTTGACCGTCGCATCGGCACTCGCCAAGATATCCGTGATTCGGGCGTAATAGACGGAAGCCGTGGCCTTCACCCGATCGAAATCGAATTTCAGTCCGACGTCGATGCTGAGCATCTTTTCAGGGACGAGGTTCGGGTTCGGGACTTCGTACGTGTTCCCCTTCGATTCGCCCAATTTCGTAATGTCGCTCAGATTGGGAGCGCGAAACGCCTGTCCGATATTTACATTGAAAAAGGTGCCTCTGCCAAGCTTGCGGATGATGCCCAGACTGCCCGTCACCGACCGAAAGCGCTGCCGGATATTTCCCAATTGAACAAGGGAGGACGTATCCGGTGGAATGGAAAAGCGGGTCCAAAAAGAACTCGTACGAACGCCCGGAATCACGGTCCATCTCGGCGTAAACCGAATCTCATCCTGAAGGAAAATGCCGAGGCTGTTGTACTTCGACCCGTCCGGGTACAGACCCCGTACATCCCGTTCTTCAGCGCCCGTTCCCGGATCGACGAAAATCCTCCGGCTGGCCACGTCGTCCATGTACAAATCGGCCCCGTAAGTGAAAAGATGCTTACGGAACAGCGAATGGAATTGCAGGGTCAGGCCGAGGGTTCGCACGTCGTCCATTTCTTTCGTCAGTTGACTCGTCGCATTCTTCTGCTGTTCTCTCCCCTCCCGCTGACGCTGATAGGATACGGACGCTCTGAGCGAAGAGACGAACCGGCTCTGTATACGATTCTCGTACGTGAGGTATGCCAAGTCACGGTTTTGAGGATTATACATCCAGTGAAAGAAACCGTCGTTCTCATACTTGTCGTACCGGGGAATGTCGGTTTTTCTCGTCATCTGATAGGCCACGGTGAGCGTCTGAAGCGGCGTCAGGCCAAAAACCATCTTGGAATCAAAATCGGTCGCGGAAAAACCCGTCGGGCTCTGGTACAGCCCGTTCGTCGATTTCTCGATCTGAGGATGCCGGCTGTTCTTTCCCCGCCGGAGGTCCTCGTAATCCTTATAGCTGAAACCCGCCTGAAAAGCAAATCTTCGACTGTGAATGCCCAATTCGGCTCTTGTCGTCTTCTCCTGATCCGCAGAACCGTACCGGCACAGGACTCGGGTGTTCAGATCGAATCCTGCGCCCGAGAAATGAGGCGTGCTCGTCACGGCATTGATCGTCCCGCCCAGGGCATCGCTGCCGTACAGAACGGACGTCGGTCCCCGGACGACTTCCA
>JBDRSZ010000087.1:0-3474 GCA_043824415.1 bacterium
ATATAGACATTGTCGTTAATGCTCATGATGGCATGCGAGAGCATCCTATATTGTATTTCTGCTTTTTTATGTTTGATCGCACTCTCAACAGTTACGGGCAATACCTTGAGATAATTCCTTCCCCGATCTTTAATGAGATAATCATAAGCACCCGCTTTCATCGCCTTGACAGCTGCCTCTTCATCACCGCCTCCGGTTACAAAGACGATAGGCGTATCGATCACCGAGTCAAAAATGTCGAATGCTGTGCCATCGCCAAGAGCGTAATCTGCAATGATAACATCGAATCTCTCCGACTCCAAGACTCTTTTAGCTCCCGCGACAGAACCGGCGATGATATAGTCGTAAAGCAGATTTTCATCTTTCACCAAACGCTTAAAGGCCATCTGGTCGACTTTATCATCTTCAATCAGTAAAACTCTGATTGTGCTATTTTCTGGTTTCCCGTTCATAGGATTCTCTGTTTATCCAAGTTCTGATACGTATGATACGATGGTTTCTTACCCAACAGAATGATCGGCTCCCCGGATTTGATCTTGACAATCCTGACATTAAGCCGGGAGTTTACTCAGAGTCCAGTACATCTGTATCGTTCTCATCGTCTCCACAAAATGGATATAATCTACAGGTTTGATCATGTAACCAGCGATACTCAAACTGTAACTCTCGATTCTATCCTGTTCATCCGCTGATGTCGTTAAAACTACAACGGGTATCCTTTTAAGCAAATGATCATTCTTCACGATTCTTAAAAACTCAAGTCCGTTCATCTTCGGCATATTCAGATCCAACAGAATGATACAGGGTTTTCCATTTTCCCCGTTTCTCAAATAATTCAATGCTTCCTCACCGTTGCTCTTAACATCTAACCGATTGGACACATTAAGATCCTTAAGAGCTCGCTTGACCGTCATCGCATCGACACGATCATCCTCAATGAGTAGAATGGGTTTTTTACTCATGATTTCATTCCTCCGATAATTTTGATTTAAACGTCTCGTTATAAGAAGGTGCTATTGTTTTGGCAATGTGAAAATGAATGTGCTCCCTGAACCGATTTTCGATTCCACCCAGACTTTTCCACCGTACAATTCAACGATCTTCTTCACCAACGTAAGACCAATACCCGTACTTTCGAATTCATCCCTCGGAGTCAATGTCTGAAACATCTGGAATATCTTGGAGAAATACTGCTCTTCAATTCCCGGTCCATTATCCGCCACTTTAAACTTCCAATAGCCATTCTCCGATGCACAGCCGATCTTGATTTCTCCTTTTTCTTTATCCATGTATTTGACTGCATTGCTCACTAGATTTTGGATGACTTGTTCTATGCGAGTCGGCTCACCCATAATAGAAGGCAGCTTTTTCTCAATTTCTACGGCAATATTCTCCGGTGGAGCAACCATATCTATCACTTCGCCTACCAGTTGATTCATATTTATCTTAACTTTTTTCTCCTTTATCCGCCCGACTCGTGAATACTGTAAAATTCCGTTGATGAGATCGTTCATGCGCTTCACTCTCCCTATGAGCAATTTCAACAGTTCCCTACCTTCTTCATCAAACTTATCCTCATAATCGGTCGACATCCAGTCCACCAACGAACCGATGGCACGCAACGGTGCTTTCAAATCGTGAGAAACAACATAGGCAAAATCCTTCAATTCCTGATTGGCGCTCTCCAATTCCTTGAAGAGTTGAGCTCGCTTTTCTTCAGCCTTCCTACGCTCAGTAATGTCACGGTATATCCCATAAATAGCCACCAGCTTATTATCAACGACAATGGGCGAGCCAAGAATCGATACATCGATCAACGTTCTGTCTTTACACCGACGGACAGTTTCGACGACAGCTCTCTTGCCCTCAACGACCTGTTGCGTCATGGACACGGCTTCATCATGTAAATCTTCGGGTGCGACAAGGTCGTCCAGCAACTTACCGAGCGTTTCATCACTCGTATAACCGAACAATCGAGTGAATTCGTTATTCACACGCAGAATACCGCCTTCGTTGTCTGTCATTACAATGCCCTCGGGAGCGCTCTCGAAGAGCTGTTCGAGATACGCTTTCTCGATTTGCAGTGCCTGCTCCGTCTTCTTCCGTTCGTTGATCTCTTGCTGCAGTTTTTCATTGGTAGATTTTAGCTTGGCAGTCCTCTCTTTGATCCGCGCTTCAAGTTGTTTATTTCTTTCCTTAATGGCGCGTGTTCTTAATCTATAAGTAGTGGCTATTAGTAATAAAACGAATGTGATAATAAGAATTCTAAACCAGAGGGTCTGCCAATACGGAGGCTTTACTTTGATTCTGATTGAAGTACCCTCTTCATTCCACACACCATCGTTATTGGATCCTTTTACTTTAAAAACATAGTTTCCTGGAGGCAAATTCGTGTACGTCGCAAACCGTCTGTTCCCAACGAAATTCCATTCTTGCTCGAAGCCTTCCATGAAATAGGCGTATTCATTCTTATCCGGAGAAGCATAGTGCAACGCTGCAAACTCGAAGGAAAAAACCCGATCTTTGTAAGAAAGCTCGATTTCTTCGGTTTCCGTGATGGACTTTTTTAGAATAGAACGCTTTTCTTCACCTCTCCCGATCGGAACGGATCGATTGAATATCTGTATATCCGTGATCACAATCTGGGGAATATAGGAATTGGCCCTGATGCTGTCCGGGTAAAAACTGGTAAGCCCGTTTATTCCACCGAATAACATCTCCCCAGTTCTACTCTTACAGTATGCTCCTCCATTAAACTCATTACTCTGGAGTCCATCATTCACGTTATAGTTTCTGAAGGTTTCGGTTTGAGGATTGAATTTTGATAATCCATTGTTTGTGCTTATCCAAAGGTCGCCCCGACTATCACTGAGTATTCCATACGTACTGTTGTTCGGCAGGCCCTCCTTCTCTGTATAATGCGTAAATTGTTTTTTTTCTCGATCAAACCGATTGAGTCCCCCGCCCAGGGTCCCGATCCAGAGGACTCCAGCTTCATCTTCATAGATTGAAACACGATCATTGCTTATGCTATGGGGATTATTAGGGTCATGTCTGTAACGCACAAATGTCCCATTTTCTCCATTAAACTCATTGAGCCCTCCGTATGTCCCAACCCAAAGCATGCCCGATCCGTCTTCATGGATGGATCGGATAATACTATTACTCAAAGTACTGGAATCATCCGGGTCATGTTCGTAATGGATAAACTTTCCATTTTCTCGATCGAATCTATTCAACCCATCGTCAGTCCCGATCCAAAGCTCGCCAGCTCGGTCTTCGTATATGGACCTGACATAATCGTTGCTCAAACTTTTGGAGTCACCCGGGTTGTGTGTGTAATGTGTAAATTGTCCTTTTCCCCGATCCAATTTATTGAGACCTGCAGCAGTCCCTATCCAGAGTGCGCCCCATCGGTCTTCATAGATTGATCTTACGATATTATTACTCAGGCTATTGAAATCATCTGGGTTG
>JBDRSZ010000088.1:0-15420 GCA_043824415.1 bacterium
ATTTTACGTGGGGTCCTGGATCAAGGGGGCGATCTTCCTGGGAGTTGAGGCCGCGCTGTGGTACGGGTATTCGAGATTCTCGGATAAAGGACAGGCGATAGAGGATGACTTTCATACGTTCGCCGATATGCATTGGAGCGAGGCGCGTTGGGTGGCGAACCGGTCGGAACACGATCCGTCCACCCACACACTGCCGGAGACGAAGACGCAACAGTACTACGAAATGATCGGCAAATACGATCAGTTCAAGGCTGGATGGGACGATTATGCGGATGGCGGACCCGCTCTGACGCCCCGGCGTGATTATTATGAAAACCTCCGGAACAACAGCAACATCGAATTCAAGCGGGCAACGACCTGCGTGATGTTAGCGATGGGGAATCGCCTTCTCTCCGTCTTCGATACGGCGTTCACGATCCGATCGATCAACCGGCGCGTGGAAGCGAAGATGCGAATGGGTGTAAGTGAAACGCAGACGGATCGGATTCCCTGTTTCACAATCGGATTGAGCTGGTAGGGCTGCATTTTAAATTGAAAGTCTTGAAGGATTTCTGATGGTTTTTCGAAACGGATTAAAGCGGTTCGTCGTTCTCATTCTCTTGTTCGGAGCGGCTGCGAATTCATCGGGTCAATCAGAGGCAGTGAGGATTGATTCACTTCGCACACTCTTCGGTCCCTCCGAACGTTTTGAAAGATCACGGTTGATTCCACAAAAGGAGGGATTGACGCTATCGGAAAACGATGAACGGACTCCTTCGATGGGAAAAGCTTTTTTACTCTCTTTCGTCCTGCCTGGTGCGGGCGAGTATTACGCGGGCTCGAAGAGGATGGGTAAAATATTCTTCGGAATCGAAGCGCTGCTCTGGGCGACGTTTGCGGGTTTTAGAACGTACGGCGATTGGAAGAAGAACGATTATATTCAGTTTGCTGCGGCCCATGCCGGAGTCGACGGGACGGGAAAAGATCATACGTATTATGTGGCTGTCGAGAATTACGACAATATTCGGGATTACAACGACGCGAAGCTTCGTCAGAGGAATGTAAAGGATCTGTATCCGGAGAATAGCGCGTACGTATGGCAGTGGGATGGCGAATCCTCCCGCAAGACGTTCGAGAAGCTCCGAATCGCAAGTGATAATGCTTATTCACGCTCGCTCTTCGTCATCGGCGGAATCGTATTGAATCACATCGTCAGCGGGATCGACGCGATCCGCGCGGCGAGGAAGGGTCGGAAAGCGGAAGATAATCGCCTCCGCGTCAGCTTCGTCGGACTGCCGGAAGGAGGGGCGTCGATTACCCTTTGGAAATGTTTCTGAGTCCAATCATACCGGTATTAAGACAGAAAGCCCTGAATCATTCTGCTACAAATCAATTCAAAATTTAAATATCAAAAAGATATATAAAAATGTAAAAAGATCTATTAATTGCAGAGGTCTTTTTTTAAAATCTTTTTACATTTTGATTTGTCATTTTCCCTGCCTGCGGCAGGCAGGCATTTTGATATTTGATCTTTACATTTGTCAGAAGACAGGAGTCTTTCACATTAACTGCTTATTGTGATATTGATTTTCCTCTTATCCGTTCCGCCGTGTTTAGATTTGACTGCGAATTCCACCCAACCGCTGATGCCTTCCATCTTGATGAGGGCGCTGAATCGGAGCATCTCCTTTCCCTTGAGCCTGAATTCCGTTTCTTTATTGTTGACGACGTTGCACTGGATGGACGTGTAGAAAGGATCCGTTTTTGTAGCACTCTCGGACGGCTGGACGAGGGAGATGTTCCGCGAGGCGCTGAAGGCGAGTTTGTCTTTTACGTCTTTTTTCAGCTGCACGGCCCTGTCGGACGTGGTCGGGAATACACGGTCGTTCTTGACGAGGACGTCGATCCAGTAGAGGTCCGCAGTCGCCGGTCTGACGGAGATTTCATCGATCTCCACTTTGGGGAACTGGCCGGCACAGTACATGACGAACTGGGCGTTCTTCAACGCTTCGTCTTCGATGTACCGCGACGGCGGCGTCCTGCGGAGATGCTTCATGGGCGTGCCTCCGATCCATATTCCCCCGAGGTCGGGATGACTGCATTTGTGGGGCATCACCCACCCTTCACCGGATAGCTCGATGTCGATCCATTTGAGGTATTCGTCGTCGGAGACTCTCCCGTCGCCATTCTCATCCGCTTCTGCGGTCGGCGATCCCCAGAGCTCAATCAGGTAAGAATAGGCGCCGAGTATGTAGTACGTGGCTGCGTGGGCCTGACCCGACAGACCGCCGATGGTCGGACTGTAGTCTTTTAGAATGCGCGCACCCATATTGACGATTTCCGTCTGGACGTCCATGTCGTGCTGGTATTGGGAATCGACCTGACGGTCCGGAAGGTAGGCGTACTTATTCGTCTTGCGCATTTCTTCCAGCCGCCGTTTCAAAAATTCCTCCGACTGCTGACGCTGTTCGGGCGTTTGGGTTCTCCCTCTTGAAGGCGGAGGGGCCTGGTACATGATGAGCTTTCCGGTGTTGTGGTAATGAAAACTGGCATAGATGTTGGGGTGTTTCAGCTGGAATTCGAAGACGTTGCGCGTGCAGGGTTCGGACATGGGGTAAGGATTTCCGGCGGGGAGACTCCAGCCGTACGGAAAATTCCGATTGGGGTCCGGGCCGCCAATGTCGTCCTCGTTGATGAGACCGTCGCCGTCGTTGTCGTATCCCTCCGAACCCACGCGGCGGAAACGCAGGACTTTCTCTTTCACGTCGGCAACCTGGATGAACTGCCTCCCGTCCGCTGACAATTTGAAATCCCCGCGGGGATCTTCGACGTACATTGTCGACAGCTCACCGTCGCCGTCCACGTCTTCCGTCCGGTCTTCATCATAAAGGCCGTCGCCGTCGTTGTCCTCTGGACGGAAAGGCTCCCGCGGGTTGTTGGGTGTGTTCGGCTGAGTGACGAACGACTCATTGGCGTCGACGTTCAAACCCGGCAGGATGTAGAACGTACAGTTATTCACGAGATCGTACACGACTTTGTCGTAATCGTACCTCGTCAGAAGATACCACATCAGATAAAGTGAGCAGGTGATCCCATTGACTTCGTTCCCGTGTATGGCTCCGTCGACCCACATGGCGGGTTTGTCCGCGTGGCTTCCCGTCGATTTTGCCGTGATGGTGATGAGGTATTGATCGCGGCCCATCCGGCTCTTACCGATGCTCTGGATGTCGGACAGAAGGGGATACTTCTTCTGGATGTCGTGCATAATCTGCGTCCATTCGGCGTAGGAATAGTACCGCTTCCAGCTGACGGGGAAGTCGAGCTCGCCGTGGTATCCCCCCGGACTCTTCTGGAGTTTTTGCTGGGCTGTCGCAGGTATTGATGTTAAGACAAGGAGCAGAACGCCGAGAACATATATTCGGATGGTTTTAGAATAGATTATCGTTTTCATGGCACACTCCCTCGCTATTGGATGGTCAGGTTTTTGAGGATGGTTCCGCCCTTCTGCGACGTGACGATGATCTTCAAGTGCGAGTCGCCTTCGACAGCGACGAGCCATTTTATTTCGCGGGAGGGACCGGTCTGTTTTTCGGGCTCGTCCTCGCCTTTCTGCCGCTGGCTCAGTTGCTTTGGGAAACTCGGTGCAAAGCCACGCCGCATGAACGGGCTTCGTTGCTGACCTTCGCCAGACGGAGCGGGCCTTCCCCTGAAACCCGGGATTTTCATCTGACCCTCGAGGACGCCCAGTTTCTGGGAGGGCGTGCCCTGGAGGAAGGTAACTCTGTCTCGGTCGCCGATCAGCCACGCGACGTCCTCGCGGAGCCATTCGAGCTCGGGTCCGCGGGCTAAATGGGTTGCGAGCTTTCCTCTGTTTTCGATCTTGGCCGTGACCTCGACGATCTTGTATTTTCCTGTCGTTTTTCCTCTTTTGATGGACACCCGATCATCCTTCTGAGTCACCTGCGCTTCCTGAGCGGTGTTGGATGTGTACAGCACTTTCGCCTTGGCATCGGAGACGACGATTTCGGGCATGAGTCCCGCCCTGAAGAGTTCGAACTCGCAGTGTTTTCTGCAGACCTCGACGAGGGGTTCTCCAGGGAAGGCGTTGCTCCGGTACTGGGGCAGCCAGCCGCCGATCTCCCCCTCGCCCAGTTCCGGATGGCTATATTTTTTCCAGGGGAGGAAGAGCTTGCCGCCGTATTTTTCGTCCTGATATTTCAGAAGGGCGCGCTGCGCCTGCAATCGCGCTTCTTCTCCCTCGTATTGGGGAAAGTCCTTGATGTCTTTAGACGGGTTCCACAGCTCGGTCGTGATGGAATAAATGCCGTACTGCAGATATGCCCAGTCCGTGGCCATACCGTAGCCGTAACGCCTGTCCTCGGTTTCGTTGTAGCTTACCCTCCATCCGCGAGGGAGTTCGTACCCTCGATCGGCTGCGTACTTGTTCTTGGATGTTTTCTTCAACTCCTCCTTGAACTTGGCGAGCGAATCGGGCTGCTGCCAGGCTTCGGGGATGTCCTCGCCGATGATCTCGATGTATTTTTTCCCCATGATGAAATCGAATACTGCGACGTCTTTGGGAGCCAATTGGTTGTGGGGTGCGGTTCCCAGCGGCCTGTAGGTGAATCCTCCGGACGTGTGGTAGAATTGCGCCATCAGGATGTTCCTGTGATTCGTCAAGAATTCAGCGACAGCATGGGATTCCGGCGCTGAGGTAGCGTAATCGCCGGATCCTCCTGCCATGCCGTCGTCCTTGAACCAGCCTTCGGGGAAGTTGCGGTTCAGATCGATGCCCTCCTCGGAGTCTTCGCCCCGCTTGCCGTCGCCGTCGTTGTCCTTGTCCTCATCGATGACGGCGTAGCGAGGTTTCGAGGTTTTTTTGTCTCTCTGAAGCCGGATCATCAAGCGCGGATCGACGTCGTCGATGACGTATTCGCCCTTGGGATCTTTGTAGCGGAATTGGGTGATGACGCCGTCGCCGTTCAGGTCGTCGGGGCCGTCCTCGTTAATTTTGCCGTCTCCGTCGTCATCCTTCAGCATGCTGTTCTGCCTCTGCGAGATTCCTTTTTCAACGGTATTGACGACTCCGTCCGGGTTGACGATGGGGCAGATGTAGAAGGTCTTGTCGTCGACGAGCTTGGTGATGTCGGCATCCGAGCCGTACGCCGAAACGAGCCGGTCGATGATGTACAGGCAGACCTCCGTTCCCGTGTGTTCGTTCCCGTGCGTGGCTCCGCATATCCAGTGGCCCGACTTGCCCTGATACGGTTTCATCGGAAAGACGTTTTTCACACCCTTCTGCCGTATGTTGCGGAGCGGGATGTGCACGTCGAGCGTCGTCCCTGTTTTCATGTTTGAGATGACGAGGACGTAGATGGGTCTGCCCATCGTGCTCTTACCGATTTCGACGAGATCCGTGATGTCCGGGTAGGTCTTGGCTACGTCTTTAACATACTTCATCGAGCCGGTGTATCCATGATATTTGTCGAAGTCGATTTTCACTTTTTGCGATGCTCGGGTCAGACTCCCAGACATAGCGAGGATGACCGAAGCTGCGATGAACATCCTTGTATTTCTTGGAATGTTCTTCATAAAGTACGCCCTCCTTAGTTTTGGATGATTCGTTTGTATGGAATGGATGGTTACGTATCGAATACGGATTAGGATTTTATAGATTAAACACGGTCGGAGGTCGGGTTCTTTCGACTTTTTTAATGGTCTTGAGTCATTTGTCCCAAAAGCCCCATAACGGATCGATCAGACCCTGCCGCGCGAGCACGGCCTTGACCACCAGGTAGTTGTCAACCAACAGGCCTTCATAACCCCAGGGTGTTCCGTCCCAGGCCCGCCAGTCGTTGGTTTTATCGTCATTGTTGCCGGTGCCCTGAAAGCCACATTCGTCAAACGATTTCAGAATCGGAAATAGAACCCCCGATCCGCTTCTTTATGCCGGCCGAGCTTGTACAGGGCAGCGAGGGTGTAATATACGTGGTTGGCGGAGGCGCCGCCGTTCTCATAAACCTCAAATGCATTGGCGCCGCCCCAGCGAGACAAGCCTCTATCATAATATTCCGGGTCCGGTACATTTATCAGGTTGCCGGGCAGGCCGAGATCGAATCGGTTGAATCCTACCTCCTGCATCTTTTTGAACATAGCATCGAGCAGTTTGTTGGCCTTGTTCTTGTCATCAACCACTCCGTACGTAATTGCTATACCCTGGATAAAAGTAAAGGCATAATCGTGAAGCTCACCATCACGGCTTTTCCATCCGGCCAGCATCCCTGTGTCCGGATTATAAAACGTCTGGTAATGGGCGGCTTTGAGCTTCTTCGCCGCATTTTCAAAGGTTTTAGCGTCCTTTTTTCTTCCTGCTACGGCGGCAAGCCGGGCCAGGCCCCTGAAACCTCGGTAGGCCATGGCATTGGAATAGGCGTCCTTGTGTCCGAAATTAATGCAGTCCCACCAGTTTGCCGGGCGCACCCTGCATTCGCCCAGGTTGCCACTCTGATGATATTCAATCAACCCGTTCCCGTTGGAATCTGTATTAAGCGATGCACGGCCCCATTTCAGCAGTTTGTCGATGTGGGTCTTGACCCAAGTGTTATCTTTAGTTGCCTGGTAATAGTTATGCGCCGCGATCAACAGGGAGGGCCACGTATCGAGCGACGGTTGAAGATCCTGGTTTGTTCATTACGCCTCTTGCCAGAGCCAACACAAAAAATGCCCACGCCGAAAGCCATGCGGAAGCGTAAGGTACATTCTTATTGGACAGAACACCTCCGATCACTACTTCGCTTATGCCCCAGAGAGAGCCAAACAATAATAGCCAGGCGAATTGTCTATTGTTCTGTATTTTCATTGGAATTCCTTACGATGGATAAAGTTATATGTTTTGGATTGTTTTCATTCCTCTCAGGGATGGCACCACCCTAAAATGATATTTTTAAATATCTACGGAATCCACCTTTTAATGTAATCCACAATCGTTATCTTGGCACCCAGAGCACCATCCTCGTCTTTTCGCCCATCTCCTCCGTCAGTTCCTCGATGCGCCCATATTTCATACACGCCGCCATACAATGCTGGACGCACGCTGGATCGAGCCCCTTCTTGGTACGGCCTGCGCACAGAATACAAAGCTCGGTGGGAAACGGCAGGAAGGTGAGATATGCCTTACCCTTTGGCAGTTTCTGGACAACTTCGATCACCTTGATCCCCGCCATCCCTGCCGGCCACTGGTACTCCTGGGAACAGGCGACTTCACAAGTATGGCACCCGGTGCAGTATTCGTAATCAATCAACAAGCCGTACTCGTGTTTTCTCTTACTCATTCTCCTCATCCCCTCCACCGACCTTGTAGACCTTGCAAAGCATGTGCTTGATGGGTGCGCCCAGGCCGTCTTTACCCTGGGAACCCATTGGAATAAGCTGATTTATGTTCGATTTCCACACGCCGAACAGGGACGGCTCAGGTCCCGGCTCCTCGGGAAACCACCACCCGTGCGTCGCCATCACCATCCACGGCGGAACCACGAGCGTGACGTCCGCCCTGAACTTACACCGGCCAAGCCAATTCTCGACCCAGACCCACTCCCCTGCGCCGATACCGAGTTCCTTGGCAGTGTCCGGGTGGATCTCGATCAGCGGATCGGGGTCGAGCGCGCGCAGCCAGGGGATGTTTCGATGTTCCGCGTGGAAATATACCGCCGAGCGTCGCCCCGTGGACAAGATCAGCGGATATTCTTTGATCAGTTCCGGTTGGCTGACAGGGGTGAAGGGCGGCTCCTCATATTGAGCCACAGGCTCCAGTCCCCAATCTTCACGGAGCGTTGCGTACAGCTCCACCTTACCCGAGGGAGTTTGAAAGCCAGGTTTTCTGTCCTTGCGCAGCAATCCTTTCTGGTACCTATGATACGGGGCGCTGGGGTGACCCTCCGGCGGGAAAGCCCAGCCTTTTTCCTGCAATTGCTCAAAGGTCATGCCAGATGGCTTGAGGATTTCATCGAACAGTTGATGAATAGTGTCCCAGCGGAAATCCGGGTCGAACCTTTTCGCCAACTCGAAATTGATCTCCAGGTCGGACTTGCATCCATCCACGGTCATGGCCTTGTTGATGGTCTGTAGAGGTATCCACCACGACCTGACGCCTTCTTTTTCGAGAAAAGTGGCCGCCGGTAGAACCACATCCGCGAACTGAGTGGTGGGAGTCATGAACAGGTCAACCACGGCGATAAAGTCGAGTTTTTTCAGAGCTTCGAGCCATCGTTTTGGATCCAGTCCGATGCCGGCCAAGGGGTTGCAGGTCTGTATCCACATGCCCTTGATCGGATAAGGGTCCTCGCTGAAAATCTGTTCTAGCGCCACATCCGTCTGGGCGCGCCAGATGAACTGCCTGAGAGGCCCGTACCGGTCACGTCCGATCCTCTTCTTGTCGGCTTCCTCAGATTTTAACTTGATCACACCTTCGGCCCCCGGCAAAGCGTATGCGACCGCGTCGAAAGCGTAACGCGAGATCACGTTCCCGCCGGGCACGTCCAGGTTGCCGGTGAGGCACCACAGAGCGGTGATCGCCTGGGTGGTTGGGGTAATCGCGGGCGTCATATCGATGGGCACGCCCCAATGTATGGCCGCGGGTTTGCTCTCGGCGTACAAACGCGCCGCATCTGCGATGTCTTCTTCCGGAACCCAGGTGATCTCTGCCACGCGCTCTGCGGGGTATTCATTCACCCGCTCGCAGAAAACATCCCAGACCGTTTTACAGGGAACCGTCTTTCCACCTGAGAGGGCGACTTCATACGTCCCTTCCAGCACCGGTTCTACGTCCGCCGAACAATACTCCGCGTTATTGGATTCCCAGATCGCGGGCTTTTTTCCTACGGCGTCCCAGACGACAAAGTTATCTGGTGACCCGGCTTCCATCAGGTCGCTTGCGCGCAGCAGCTTGCCGGTGTCGCTCCTGATCAAGAAGGGAGCGTTCGTCCACTTTTCGACAAACTCCCGATCGTACAACCCCTCGTTGATGATCACGTTGAGGAAACCCATCGCCAAAGCGCCGTCCGTCCCCGGCCTGAGTTGGAGCCATTTCTTTGCGCGGGAGGCAAACCACGACAGCCTGGGATCGATGCAGATGATCTCCGTGCCCTTTTTCATCAGGTCAATGATCCAGTGCCCAAAGACGTTGTCCGGGCAGGTGGCCGGGATGTTGTAGCCCCAAACGATGATGCGCTCTGGGATTTTGTACTGTGGGGCGTCGTACCGCTCCGGGAACCATTGCGCCGCATCGAGTATACAATAGTCTCCCTGAACGGTCTCGACTGCGGAGATTCTCGGACTATAACAGGCCACCCCACTCAGCGCGAACATGACGTTGGGACTGCCATAAGCATAGGCGAGCATACAGATCCAGGCTCCGATATCCCTGCCGGTCCCCATGGAAAAGATCACGCTCTCCGGCCCGAACTCTTGCCGGATCTTGCCCAGTTTTTTCTCTACTAGGTCAAAGGCCTCGTCCCAGGAAATCTCCTGCCACTTTCCCTCCCCTCGCTCTCCCACTCTTTTGAGCGGGCTGGTCAAGCGGTCGGGATGGTAGGCATACTGTGTCATCGCCAGACACCTGGCGCAGAGGCGCCCCTGGTTCCAGGGATGATCCGGGTCGCCCTCGATCTTGACCAGCTTGCCATCCTCGATGTGCGCCAATACTCCGCAGCCGCCGTGGCAGCCAGGTCCGGCGGACCAGGTAGTGGTGCGCACGATCTCCCGATTTTTGCGTTTCATTACGAAAAATTACTCCTCAATTCATATAGAGTAAATGAATACTAATTCATCGCCATGTTACTATTTTTTATCAATCGAGTCATTTGATTGATCTTTAAATCTCGACAATTCGTGATTTTCGATCCTAAACTGGTTGGTCCCGAACTTTCGGAACAACGGAAATACGCCTGCTTTGCAGGTGGTCGTTTACTTAAAATCGTGATCCTTTTCTCACGGATCCTTGCAACATCTGACATAAACAACCTCACTTTTCAGTATCTTAAATATAGGATAAGTTTGTTACTCTGTCAAGGGAGACTGCATGAATGATATATAAGGTTTATGAATTTGACTTTCCAGTTCAATTCCGGCAACACCATCATCGATAACTTTTACAAACCTCTTATCTATCGCAAGGCTATTTTTTCTCAATCCTCAAACTTTTCCATATCTGTTCGGCCATTCGTTCATACCCTTGATTGAGCGGATGGCTGGCGTCTGCATAGAGATGGCCGGGCAGTGGCGGAAAGACGTAATGGGGCAGATGCGCTTCTTCCATCCAGGTCTGGATATTTATCAATAATTGTTTGTAAATCTTCAAGCTTTCCGGTTCAAGCACAGTTTCGTTTAATGGGCCCACGATGATAAAAACGCGATTGTGACGGGTCTGCAATAATGCAACCAATCGCTGAAAAGCCCGCCACTGCAGAGAGGTCTCCAGTTTCACCCAGGGGAAATGCTGTAAATTTTGACTTCTTGAATTCCAGGACTGGACAGAGGTGTGTTCATTTTTATCGGATTCAGGTAAACAAAATGTGATTCGGCTGAATGGATTGGCATAGGGATTTTCCATCGTCCAATGTGATAGACTCGTATTACTAAAATAGACGCTCTGCACATGGTTGGGCCAATTGAGCAGCAGGATATTTCGTTTTACAATAATGCCGATTCTCCTGGAAATGGATTCAGTGTAACAAGGAATATGCGGCACAAACTGAGGGACCAAACGCGGATGATTAAAACGAAACTCCTTATCGGTTTGTAAATCCGTCCTCGGAGAGCTGAGCCATAACAGGTTCAAATGGAGAATCACATCTTTCCCCTTTATATCGCGGCCATAATGTTCAATCAAGCCGGCCAATGCCATAGGATGACAGCCGTCCAAGCCGAGATTTCTGAAACATTCCTCACCGGCTCTTTTGTTCAGGTAATGTGTCAGAGTCTGATTTTTATGAACATACTGACCCCAGATCACCGAATCGCCTATGAGAAGTATTTTATCTTGAACGCATACAGAACGGCAATATCGATGAAAGAGCCAATAATCTTCACTGATATTGTATGGGATGCGATAATCAGTGTCCGGGGTGAAAGCTTCGATCCTCTGCCAGATTTCATGCAGAACAGCCATTCCACCCACTGTAATCATAAGAGCGATCAGCCATTCCCGTATTGATAAGCGTATGGCATTGCTCGAAAAAGGCTCCTGTATTTTTTGGGGGAGGACGGTTTTCATATCCCTTTCTAAAACTGAAAATAAATAAACGGTTGATTGCTCGCCGAAGCGAATAAGACCAAATATAACATCATCCCGACGACAAGGCCGATCCTAATCGGAGCGGATTGCAATACAATCCGAAGCTGGGATTCATACACATATTGATATGTCCATGCGAAAATGATCAGGAACAGCATGAATAAGGGGAATTGCGGATTATTCCAGCCGGCAGTGAAAATTCGTGATAAAATTAATAAGGCATCATTGAAACTTTCAGCCCGGAAAAATATCCACGTGAACGACACAAATGCAAACACCCACAACTGTTTGACAAACTGCGGAATGTTATGCTTGTACGATTTGCGATTTTCCAGTTTCCTGGTAGCAATACGTCCTAAAGCATGCAGACCGCCCCATATCACAAAGGTCCATCCCGCTCCGTGCCAGAGACCGACCAATAGCCAGGACAGAGAAAGACCCGCCGCATAGACAAAGGTATCCGTACGCATCCACATGAATCGGTCTGATTTGATCCGCTTTGAGAAAGCATAGGACATGGGGAGAAATAAAAAATCGCGCATCCAGGAAGTGAGCGATATATGCCATCTCCTCCAGAAATCGCCAAGTCCTGTCGCCATATAGGGATTGTTGAAATTGAGCATCAACCGGATACCCATCATGCGGGCTACGCCCCGGGCCATGTCCGTATAGCCGCTGAAATCGAAATAAATTTGCCAGCCAAAAGCAACAGTCGCCAATATTAAGGCCGGCGCTTGATACTGGTCCGGCATTTCATAGACTTTGTCTACGTACAGGGCAAAATAATCCGCAAGGGCGACCTTTTTAAACAAACCAACAATAAATAAGGATAGTCCTTCGGATATATCCTGAGAGGAAATTTTTAGCCGTTTTCGTAATTGGGGCAGCAGGTGGCCCGCCCGTTCGATGGGGCCGGCGACCAATTGAGGAAAAAGGGAAACAAAGGCGGCATAACGCACCCAACTTTTTTCTCTTTCGATTCTGCCGCGATAAAAATCGATGGCATACCCCATGGACTGAAACACATAAAATGAGATTCCCACGGGCAGAAGCACATTCGGTTCGGCAAGAGTGTATGGAATGGAACATGCTGTGAGTAAATGATTGATATTCGCAGCTACAAAGCCACTATATTTAAAAAAACCAAGCAGGATCAAATTGTTCAGAATACTCAAGGACAGCCATAATTTGATGCGGCCAAAACGGTCCATGAAGGAGACCATAGCGAAATCAACCGTTGTTGACCAGACAATCAGCAAAAGAAATAACGGATTCCACCATCCGTAAAATGTGTAGGAGGCGACGAGCAGCCACAGCTCCTTGAAACGTGTATTCTTGCACAGCAAATATACGGGATAGAAGATCAGGAAAAAGAGGAGAAATATCCATGTGTGAAAAAGCATGACAATGTTCGATTATTGATGATCGGGAATTCTTCTCACGCAGCGAAAGCCAATATCATCGCTAATGAGGCAGTCATCGTCGATGGAAGCGTTGCCGGTTCGGTAGGCAGAGCGGCAGCTTTCGGCGCTGGAGTTCCAGGCCCCTCCGCGTAAGACTCTCTGCACTCCCTGGTCCGGCCCGAGCGGATTTGTTGGTGGACTATCTTTGTAATAATTTTCAACAAAGAAGTCGTGGCACCATTCTGCTACATTGCCGTACATATCATACAATCCCCAGGGATTGGGTTTTTTTGTTCCGACCTGATGCGTTTTTTGGAATGCATTATCGCTGTACCAGGCATATTTTTTCAATTGTCTCGGATCATTTCCAAAAAAATATTCTGATTTGGTTCCTGCCCGGCAGGCATATTCCCACTCCGCCTCGGTGGGGAGCCTATAGCCGTTTGCCTGAAAATTACACCGCCCGGTTTCTTCATTATAACATGGTTCAAGACCTTCCTGATATGAGCGTTCATTACAAAAACGCACCGCATCGATCCAGGTGCGTTGCTCCACAGGCAAACCGGCCCCTTGAAAATGGGAAGGATCGGAAAGTTCAAACTTGCGGTACTGGTCTTGAGTGACTTCATAGGTGTCCATCAAAAAAGCATCGATCCACACCTTGTGAACCGGCGCCTCATCGGCTGAATCGTTGTCGCTTCCCATATCAAACCAACCGGCGGGTATTAAAACCATTTCTACGCCATATTTTGTTTTAATGGCTTGCGGTTTTTGGGTTTTCACCGAACTTTCGTTCTCATCAACCTTGCGGCAACCGAACAAACATATCGTGATCAGACTAATAAAAGTCGCTCTTCGTTTTAAAGATTGCATTCTCATCGATAGTTACACTCTTTATTACTATATGTAATTTTATTTTCATGTCAGCGGGCAGTGCATTCTTATTTAACATGACATTGATTGTTTCTTTATAATTAGAACTCCTTCATTTTTAAAGACCGACAGGAACCCAATCAGGCTCTTTGTTGTGATTGCCGTCGGTGGTTATTTGTGTCCATTTACCCGTTGTTAAATCGCAGATGCAAATATTCCATCCTTCCGCCTTTCGGCCAACGTACTGACCTCCTCTTGAAGAGCCATAGCTAAAAGTAAGGTACTTGCTGTCCGGTGACCAATCGACATGATAAATCTTATAATCCCGCTGACAGGCGACAATTGATTTTTGATCTTTCACATTGTTATCTATTGAATTCAGGTCCAGAGTGCCAATTCGTAAATCGTGATCACTTCTCCCCCAGGCGAGTCGTTTGCCATCGGGACTGATATCTGGTCTACAACCCTGAATTGAAAGAGACATCGTTTCTACATCATCGGCTTTGAAAGCAATATTGCTGCCGGAGCGGCCGCGACTGCGAGATGTCGCTGTGAACCATTTGCCGTCCGGTGACCAGCAGAGATTGAAAAGCAAGCGCAGATTTTCGTTGGGGTGTTGACGTTTTCGTTTGGTTTCAAGATTGTAGATTTCCAAGCCCCTGTTTGACCAGCTTCTGCTGCTGTAGCGGCTGTATTCCCCTTTGAGATAGGCGATGGACTTTCCGTCACTGCTCCAGCAGGGCTGACGCGCATTGTCGGCGACTTTTATTCGACCCGTGCCGTCGATATTCATATAGTAAACATTGCGCGATTTGTTTTCACCTTCGCCGATATCGGCAACATAACATATTTTCCTTCCGTCCGAAGATGCGTGGGGATAAAACTCGTCAATGTCGGGAGTGTTCGTCAGGTTTGTTTTTTCTGAGCCATCGGCGTTGATGATGCATATTTCCCAGTTGCTTTTACCCTGGGTTTCGCGATACGATTCGTACACGATTTTATAGGGTATTTTTTCCAAATCGAGTTTCGATGCGGGCAAGGGTGTTCTTTGTTTCGGTAAATCAGCTGAATCCTCGCTTCGTGATCTTCTGTCGCGCGAACGCTGCTGAGAAAAAACTTGATCGGATAGAATTAGATTAACCAGCAGGGTAATAATAATCATACCCATTATGGATTGAGCATGGGTTTTATAATAAGGCTTGTGGGTCATGACTGCCTCCTAAATGTAAAGCTTTCGTCGGGCTGAGCTCTATGATCATCATTAAAAAATCGTACTTTAGAGGGCACATCATAGAATGTGCCCTCTGTTTATATGGGAAGGAGAGGTTGACACTTCGAAGGCGATTATCAATACCAACGACCCATCCCACCTCTATGACGGTCCCCGCTCCCAAACCGCGGGTTCACGACGTTACTGTAGATCGATCCGAATGTGTAACGGAATCCGATGGAGGCACGGTATTCGTAATCCGTTGCGATTTGTTTGCGGTGTAATAAAATTTCCTCCGCTGTCGCTCCCTCCCCGGGCAATGACAACTGATTCCGGACCATTGACACACTTCCGGAGATGTCCAGAGAAAACCCCTCACAAAGGCGCAAATTCAAATTGGTGCGGAAGTCCAGTTTGTTTTTCTTAAAATCGTGGAAATAATGGGAGCCCTCCAGTGTCGAACGCAGAGAGCCCCAGCGCTCCTTCAATTCGAATGTTGCAGAGAGACTCTCGTAGAAAAGTGTCTCCTTCATTTTCCCATAAATGGTTTCTTCGTCATACCGCACGGGATTGAAGACGGTTTTGTACAAAAATCGAAACTCCCTCCGCGTATAATCGGAATAGGGGAACACGTTGAATTCAAGGGCCGGGGCGATTTCGTACGC
>JBDRSZ010000089.1:0-6507 GCA_043824415.1 bacterium
ACTTTTCCTCCCTGTTGATAAAACTGAAACAGCTTATCCAGAGTCGCATGCCGTATAAAACGCACAGCCGGCAAAATCACAATTTTATAGGAAGCGCCGGCTATAAGCAGCGTCCCGTCCTTTACCTTCGCCCTGGCCATCGATTCATCATCCATATAAATAAAATCGCTGGAATGCTCCTTGAATAACGGCTCGGTAAAATCCATCGTCTTTTTCGCTTCCTGGGCGTACTGTCCGGGAATCGGCCCATTCATATCCGCTTGAATGGTCGAAGTTGGAAACAGGACAGCCACATCGCATTGATGTTTTCCCTGGCTTAAAAGATAGGACAGGCGCTTAAGCTCCTGATAATGATCCGAAAAATAGGACCAGTAGGGCTGGCGAAAAGTGATGTCGCCCGGAGCCCATTCCCACCATCCACCCAAAGTGGTATAGTAACAGCTATGATAGGAAAACAAGTTATATCCGTAAATCAGAGCCGCGTAATCCCATTCTGTAATTTGAGCAGGCGTAACGCCCCAGCCCTGGCTGTGGTAGGCTTCGAACCAGGTACGGGGACGATTATACAAATGACTGATGGATGAAACCACTTTACCGCGCGACAGAATGGGCATGCGGTCCGTGCCCGGTGCCTGATACCAGCGCAGGGCACGGAAATAATCACCGTAATACCGTACGCCATCAATGACATCCGCCCGTGAGGCTTGATCATGCCCGTATATCACTCCCCTGCTTTGGCACCAATCATAGATGGGGATAAAATATGCATCTTCCATTAACTGTGTGGCCACGTCGTAATAGTCGAGTCGTATTTTAATCGTGCGATCTCCGAGATGGGTGAACAGGGCGGATAATTCAGGAACAATGTCGTAGCCTTTCATTTTCAGAAACCGGGCCGCAAAGTCGGGCGACCAGTAAGGCATCGAACCACCGAAGATCAGTTCATCCTGAAAGAAGTAATTCACGGCCTTGCCTATTTGTCCGTGACTGTGTTTTTCGAATGGTTCGAAATAATATTCAATGACCTTTTGCGCGTAAAGCGGATTCATCACACCATAGGGCTGCGTTTCTGTGTAAACGATGGAAACATACCAGTCGCCATTGGTTGCCTGCCAGGTTTCCCTGTTCGAGTGGCTTAATGCTACCAGATCGACTGAAACTTCCGCATCAATGCGTCCAGCTTTAAGCGAGTAGGCCCTCGCTGTCACAATATTTTCCCGCCGCAATTCTTTCAAAGGATATCTTTGACCCGCCCGCACCGTATCACAGCGCTGACGTAAAAATTGACCGGCAATTTCAGGCGCATCGCGGATAATTTTCGAACCGACAGCGGCTCGCTCTGCAGAGCCGTGTGTTACCAGATAATCGTCGAAGCCGATGGTTAGGCCCCGTTTGGCGACTTCATCGACCACCTTTCCCCACAAATCCCACCAAGCATCGCTGAACAAAGGCGGATCCCCGAGATAGGTATAACCGGGAGCCGTGTGTGTGTAGTTGATATTCACGCCGGAAAACCCCGCAGCCCTTATTTCATCGAGTTGTTCCGCAATACGCTCAACAGACAACTTTTCACCCGTCCACCAGTAAAAAGGAATCGGGCCGTAGCCAGCCGGTGGATTCCGGAAACTTTCGAGCAAATGATCGGTATGATCTTGAGAAAAAATAACCGGGCAAGATAGAAATAGCACAATGATGAACATCCAAATCGTTCTAAATGGAATCCGCCGAATCATGATATCCTACTATTGATTCCTTTCCTACTCTCCAACGTATTTTTTACATCTAAATTCAGAACGGAGAAATGAACAACTCTCCGCCGAGTAATGATCAGCTACCTGAAATCATTTATCATACCGTAATCGTACCTGCGTGGAAGAAAGGTCAAGTACGGTCACGAGCCCTTTGAGCAATCGAATCTCTCTTGCACTCTTTGGGATGTACAAATCATACGCAGCCGACGCAGTTCCACGCGTCCACTCAACGACGATAGAATAAGTCGAATCGTTTGGCAATCCCGCTTATACTAAACTTGAGCTTGATATTATTTTTTAAGAAACACGGGTTGTATCCATGCGACCGCCCCGCCTGAATCGTAAACCTTGGCTCGTACATATCCCACATCCGCCTCTAAATGAAAAATAGGTTGGAGGTCTACAGATTCGGCGAGCACCTTTCCGCCACGACCGATGAATTCCGTACGATACTTGAAATCGCCCCTCTGCCGGATGTGAATTTCGATTTCATTCTCCCTGACAATGATGTCATCCAATTCAACGCCTGTGCTCGCATAGAAAGAACCGTTTTCCAGGCTGTGCGCGATGTTCGTGCCATCCAATCGGTCAGTCCTTACGACGACCCAGCCCCGACCCGGATTTGCGCGATTCGATGTGAACTCTTTCTTGAAATGATGCGCATCATCCACGGCAACACCGTATACGCGCTTTCCCCCCGATAACAACTCATCCCACATCGCTTCCACACTCGGGTATCCTCCTCCGCCATAATTATGAACCGTCGGGTGTCCATTGAAAATTTCAAGAAGTTTATAGTTCTCAATCCGAGCGAGGGTCTCGGAATTCAATCCCCAGCGAAAATTGGGATGATTAATGTGAGCCACGCCTCCGGCTTCGCGAACATCATCCACGTGCTTTTGAAAAGACAAGACAAGCGTCGAATCCTTTTGCACATCAATGAATCGTGAAATATTCAAGCCATTGACGTGAACCGGACACTTATCAAAACTTGTCGAAAGTTCCTCGCCCGGTATCAATAAAAACGTTGAATCAACCAAATGGGAAAGGGTCTTCGGATCTGTCAGCACGTTGTGATCCGAAAGAACCAAAAATTGATACCCGTGTTCTTTGTACCATGTTGCTACAGCTTCTGGCGAAGAATCTCCATCACTTTGCGTCGTGTGCGTGTGCGTGTTCCCCTTGAACCACTCCGAACCGGCAATCGCGGGTATTTCAAACGCCGCCTTCTGTTGGCACCCGCTCAGTAGAACGAGGAACACCGCTGCATACTTGAAAAACGTGTGAACGGTTTTCATAATGTTTTCCTTTTATTTGGAATATGATTGTAATTTATCCATCAAGATAGTAAAGACATTTCACGAAATCAACTCTATTTCTGGAATTTTTTGGAATTTTTATTTCCAGATTCAAGCACGCCGATGTGGTGCAAATCGAGGAAAAAAATATCATGAGTATGGGAGACATGAATGCAATCGGCGTGCGATGGTACAAGAAGCATCGCGTATACGAACGAAGATTATGAGGGATGTACTCGCTCACAATAGTTCATCACCTCGCCCAGAAAGTGAGAAGAATCTTCACCAGCAGTATAAAATCTGAGAATGGGAGTATGGGATTCAGTTTTTCATCTGGGCCATCTCAGCATCCATAGAATCGTATCAGTTTACTCTTGACATTCATGGAAACCTTTTTTATCATATATCAAGCATGTTTTTCGTTCATCCACTGATCTCTCGACAACAAGTATGTCTGATAAAAATGAATCGCATCATGGCCCTCACACCCCGTCGCGAATGCTGGAAAAATTCCGGTAAGAAATAATTTTTCGAAAGGAGCGTGAATCACGATGCAGAGACTCCTCCTCGTCTCCAACAGATTGCCCGTCACCATTGAAAAACGAAAAGGGACGCTCCATTTCAGGAAAAGCATTGGCGGAGTGGCCACAGGCTTGAGCTCATTCTACGAGAAGTATAACAGCGTCTGGCTGGGCTGGTGCGGACTTTCTTCAGACAATTTGGACAGGAAAACAAAAAAAGACATCCAATTGACGCTCCATGCGCAGTTCCGAAGTCATCCGACGTTCCTTTCGCGTAGAGATGTGAGGATGTTCTATTCGGGCTTTTGCAACAGGACCATCTGGCCCCTCTTTCATTACTTTGCCAACCATGCCATTTACGACAAAGAACAATGGGAATCGTATTCACGCGTCAATAAACTCTTTTGTCAGGAAATACTGAAGATTACCAAGCCGGATGACATCATATGGATACACGATTACCATCTCTTCCTCCTTCCCAAGATGCTTAAAGAAAAATTGCCCCAATCCAAAATCGGATTTTTTCTGCATATTCCTTTCCCCTCTTTCGAGATCTTTCGTCTCCTGCCATGGCGGAAAGAAATACTCGAAGGGATGCTGGGAGCCGACCTCATCGGTTTCCACACATACGATTACGCGAGTCATTTTATCAGCAGCATCCGACGGTTGTTGGGTTACGAACACACATTCGGCCAGATCACAGTCGGCCATCGCATCGTCAAGGTGGACGCTTTCCCCATGGGAATCGATTTCGATCAGTATGCCAAAGCTGAAATCGACACGAAATGGCTCAACAGAATCCAAAATCAATTCAGCAGTGGGAAGAACTGTAAAATCATCCTCTCCATAGACCGGCTGGACTACACAAAAGGCATTCCCCAGCGATTGGAGGCGTTCGACCTTTTCTTGGAGAGATACCCTGAATACAGGAAGTGCGTCACACTTATCATGGTGGCCGTGCCCTCCCGTACCGGAGTGGAAACCTACAGGCAGCTCAAACAGCAGGTCGACGAACTTGTCGGCCGCATCAACGGAAAGCACGGAACGATCGGATGGATGCCCGTCTGGTATCTTTACCGCTTCTTACCCTTCGAGAATATCGTCGCGCTGTACAACCTCGCCGATGTGGCTTTGGTGACGCCCCTCAGGGACGGAATGAATTTGATCGCGAAAGAATACGTGGCATCGAAAAAAGATGGACGGGGTGTTCTGGTGCTCAGCGAGATGGCGGGGGCGTTCTATGAATTGGCCGAGGCCATCATCGTCAACCCGAACAACCGGGAAGAAGTCGCTCAATCCATGAAACAAGCCCTGTCCATGCCCGAAGAAGAGCGCATAGAGCGCAACGCTACGATGAAGCAGAGACTCCAGCGTTACGAAGTGAACACATGGGCTCAGGATTTCATGAATAGCCTGTCTCAGATCACAGCGGTCCAGCAGGAAGTCGCACTCAAGATACTGACGGACAAGAACAAGAAAGACATCCTCAAAGCGTACCGCAAGAGCGCGCATCGGTTGCTCTTCCTGGACTACGACGGCACCTTGGTTCCATTCGCTCAAAAACCCGGTCTTGCCAGACCCGATAATCATATCCTGCAATTGCTGGAAGAATTGAATCAGGACGAAAAGAATGAAGTCATCCTCATCAGCGGGCGGGATAAACAAACTCTTGAAAATTGGTTCGACCATTTAAACACTGCATTGTCCGCCGAACACGGAGTCTGGATCAAAGAGAGGAATGGGGAATGGGTCATGGTCAAGCCGCTCCAGAGCGACTGGAAGAAAGAAGTCCGTCCCATATTCGAGCTGTACGTCGACCGCACGCCCGGTTCATTCATGGAAGAAAAAACATTCTCACTCGTGTGGCACTACCGGAACGTCGATCCCGAACTGGGATCCCGCCGGGCTTGGGAACTCAAGGAGGCACTAAACAACTTCACTGAGAGTTACAACCTCGTCATCTCCGAAGGAAGCAAAGCCATCGAGATTAAAAATGGTGAGATCAACAAGGGCATCGCAGGGCTTCTCTGGACATCCAAAAGAACCTGGGATTTCATATTAGCCATCGGCGACGACTGGACGGACGAAGACCTCTTCGAAGCCTTGCCGGATTCCGCGCATTCTATTAAAGTCGGACTCGGTAGAACAAAAGCGAAGTACTATCTGACGGACCACAAGGAAGTAAGAGATTTTCTCAAAACATTAAACAGCAAATAATCAAACTGCTGTGCACTCGTATGGAGAACGGCCTTTGATTCTTTCAAAATCGATAGCACGACAGCTCAGTAATCCATCCGGTATCATCGGAGGCTTAGCCGCCCCTTTGTGGAACAAAAGAAATTCCGCTCTAAACGATGTCGCATTCGATAATCTATCATTAATTCCCGACGATCGCGTGCTGGAAGTCGGTTTCGGCGGAGGATATTTGCTCGGCCGAATATCTTCTGTCATCACAGATGGATTTCTCGCCGGCATCGATATTTCATCGGCGATGGTAGTTTTCTGCAAAAAACGCCATCGCTCGCTCGTCAGAAACGGCAAGCTCGAACTCAAATGCGCGCGAGTCGAATCTTTGCCTTATCCGTCAGAGAATTTCACAAAAGTCTGTACGGTGAATTCCATTTTCTACTGGCAGGATTCGCAGCAGGCGTTTTCTGAGATTTGTCGAATTTTACAAAAGAACGGCACATTCGTTATTTGCTTCACTAGAAAGACATCTTTGGAGAACAAGAACTTTGCGAAACATATCGAATTGGTCGAAACAGGTCATGTCCGACAAACAATGGAATCACTTGGATTTCAAGGAATCCAAACGATATGCGCTTCAGACAAACACAGAGAGTTCGTGTGCATGACCGCCAGAAAATAGTCATGGTTTAATTGACGGAGAACCGACATGAGAAACGATTATCTCGAAATGGCATGTCCATTCTGCGG
>JBDRSZ010000090.1:0-8224 GCA_043824415.1 bacterium
AACTCAACAGATTTCCTTCCTTCAAGTCCATCAATTAATCCTCTTTTCCCATTTACTAAACTATCTACAACATTTTCAAAAAACTTAGAATGATTCCATGCAGGTTCATTTGGAACCGTTGAGAACTTTCCCCATACTTCAGCATCCATGTCATCTGGCTTCTCAAAATTCCATGTCTTAAGCTCATTCATGAAAAATCCGCCTATTTCAACTGATCCTTTCTCACCGAGTATGCTTATAGATCCTTCCAAATCTTTTGGCCTTGTAGCAGTTGTCGCTTCAAGTATTCCTAATGCGCCATTTTTAAATTTCAGAATCGCCACTCCTGTATCCTCCGCCTCTATATTAACAAGTCTTGTGGCTGTTTTTGCCATCACACTTTCAACCTCGCCCATTAACCATATCAGCATATCAATATGGTGACTGGCTTGATTGGTAAAAACACCCCCGTCATTTGCCCATGTACCCCGCCACGATTTCTGGTCATAATATGCCTGATGTCTGCACCATCTGACCCTTATTGTTCCCAAAACAAGTTTTCCAAAACGGCCCTTTTTCAAGGCTTCCTTCACCTTTTGAATTGGTGGGTTGAAACGATTTTGCTGAACCACAAATATCTTTATTCCTCTTGTATCACATTGCTCAATTATCCGGTCAATCTGATCAAGCCTAAGCGCTAGCGGTTTTTCCACTACAAAATGCTTGTTGAAATGCATAAGTTCCATTACATTCGCAGCATGGATACCTGACGGCGTCAGAATATTTAAAACATCCGGCTCCGTTTTTTTTATCATCTCCTCAACATCAGTAAATGTAGGAATAGAGTTTTTTTCGCCAAATGCCCGCACAGCATGAGAATCAATATCAAAAGCACCGACTACTTCAGCATTATTAAGCCTTTTGATGGCTATCATATGTTTATTGGCAATGGCTCCACAGCCGATTAAGGCAAATTTAATTTTTTGGTCGTGTTTCATGTATTCTCCTTTTTCCCGTCTACATCTTATTTACACAATCTTTGAGACTGGCTATGACATACTCAACCTGTACATCCGTCATGTCGCCATGTATCGGCAAACTTAAGATTTCGTCTTTCATGGAAAATGACACTGGAAAATCTCCAGGCTTATGTCCACAGTAGCTATACGCATTCAGAAAAGGAAGAGGAATCGGATAATGAATCCCTGTTGCAATCCCTCTCTCAGCTAAAAGTTCTTTTATTCTGTTCCGATTCTTTAATCGAATAACATAAAGATGATAGACATGTTTTACATCAGGCAGAACACTCGGTATAATGACAACATCTTTCAGGGCAGCATCATACATTTTGGCTATTGTTCGTCTTCGGTCAATCCATTTATCAAGATATTTTAATTTAACATCAAGTATTGCAGCCTGAAGCCCATCAAGACGACTGTTTGTTCCCTCAAATTCATGGTTGTATTTTTCAATTCTGCCATGATTCGCAAACATTCTGGCTTTTCTTGCCAGTTCATCACTATTGGTTACAATAGCACCAGCATCACCATATGCGCCAAGATTCTTCCCAGGGAAAAAGCTGAAACATGCCATATCTCCAATTGTTCCAATTTTTTGGCCTTTATATTCCGCACCATGAGCCTGAGCCGCATCCTCAACAACATATATATTGTGTTTCCTTGCGACATCTTTTATTTTGCCAATCTCTGCCGGCTGACCGTAAAGATGCACAGGAATAATTGCCTTTGTTTTGCCAGTTATTGACTGTTCGAATTTGTCGATGTCAATATTGTAAGTCTCCTTGTTGCAATCTACAAATTTCACCCTGGCGCCAGTAAGCGTAATCGCTTCTGATGTTGCTATAAAGGTATTTGAAGCAGTAATGACCTCATCTCCATCCGAAATCTCCAACGCCTTCAGCGCACTGTAAAGCGCATCTGTCCCATTACCAACCCCAATACAATTTTTCACACCGACATATTTTGCATAGTTTTCCTCAAATACTTTCGTATACTTTCCTCCAATAAAAGCAGAATCCTGAATAACATTGGACATTGCCTGATCAATCTCATCTTTGATTGAATAATACTGTGTTTTCAAATCAACAAATGGTATTTTCATAAATATATTCTCCTTGTTCGGATATCTATCAAATCCATCCTCTTCTCAAAATCCGCAGACGCATCTGAGGTGGAGACCTGAGGATTTCCCCCTTGTCAGGACAGGAGTCTAGCTCCTTCAGGGTGCATTTCAAGCCTGTTGCATATTCCGGCCCATTCCGGCCACTCAGAGGTATAATGAAACTCCAGCGTCGCTTCGCTCAGATAGGTGGCCGGAATGAACCGGAATCAGTGGCCGGTTACACCGGAATATGCACCTGTTTTTATAGATATTTTTTTTCTCATTTAACGTCAAAATAAACAAGGCTCTTAGAGCCTCTATAAGCAATGATCTGTTTCCAGGCCATGTCAAATCCTTTATCCGTAAGCGGCTTTAGATGCCAAAAAACTCCATAATAGACTTCAAAAGGTGTCCGATAGTCTAAAAATGTATGTGGTCTTCCGATATTATAAAAATCAAAATAAGGCAATAATCTTTCTTCAGCCTCTTGAGCTTCCCCTCATTGATTGGACATAAAAGAAGTTCATAGCGTGCATCGGAGCTGTCACCTTTCGCCAATTTTTTATCGGCCAAAATCGATTCCGTGGATGACTCGAATCCAAATTCAAGGCACTGAAAGACCAAAGAGATTAGATCTTTATTTGATCCATATCAAATCACCCCAATAGGCCCAGAGACTGGATGAGCTGAGTTCTATCCAAAATTAATTCCATGCTGTGTGCGATATCCCAAAGGCGAATTCGGTCTTTCTCGATTGTAGAATCCAAAAGTATCTGGCTCATTTTGCTTTTCGCTTGCCGGACCGTCTCCCAGAAATGAAAGTAGCTCTCCTCGTATTTGATACTTTTCCTGAGCCGCTCGATGAAGATATTGTCATGGATATGGCCCCGTCTGTCCATCGAAATTCGGACTCACGCAGTCTCCAATCGTTTCGTAATATTCTGACTCTTAAACTGGCTCCCATGATCCGTATTGAAGATATCCGGTGCAATCGATCGAGGGCCCGGTCGAACGCCGCAGAATAAAACTTCATTCCCAGATGAATGGAAAACTCCAGGAGAGAACATAACGGCTGAACCAGTCCATGATCGCGATCAGAAATACAAACGCATGAATTAGACGGATATGCACTAAATCCACCGACCAGGCCTGGTCAGGCCAGGTGAAGGCCAAATTCCTCAAGAGATACGGATTAATCTTTTTTTCCGGATGCCGTCGGCTGGTTAGCTTCAGCGGATAAACCGTAGTAATTCCCATCGTTTTCATCAACCGTTCCACTCTCTTCATATTGATGGGATAGCTTTGCCTTCTCAACCAATCCGTTATTTAGGGAACCCATAAAACGGATGTCTCTTGTACTTCCTGTCCAGCAATTCCATCAGCCTAAGAATCAGATCACTTTCCCCGCTCCTCAGGTAATAAAACGAGGAACAGCCTATGGTCATGAGTTCACAAGCATGCTTCACAGAAATTCCTTGTCTGGATTCAATCAAAATTCATTCTCAACCTTAAGCTGTCCATTCTATCAGAAAACTTCCTGTTTGAACCTCTCATGATCCTTTCTTTTCGGTCGGTTTGACGGGAAAAGACTCCCAGCAAAACTTCGAAGGTCCGATTCCACCAAGCTCGGATCTGGATGGGATGAGCACTAATTTCGCTGGATAAAAGGTAAATGTTTTTTTCCCTTGATCGCTTCTAGCTCCCCATTTACTTTTAAAGCCACATCGTGTTGTTTCCTCATTCTAGGATGCATTGTCAATACCTCTTGCTGAAAGGCTGGTCCCAGTCACCTTAATCCCATGTCCAAATGGGGGACGGGATTCCGATCTCATCTCTAAGCAGTTGATACTATATGATTTATAACCGGACTCTAGTGACAGAAAATACTAAAACGATAAAATAACTTCGGTATAATACACTGCAAGATCTTCATTGCTCATTGATGAAAAACGAGGATCTATGTTCATAGTTTTAAGAGTCTCAACATCGGATGGATCTATTTTTCTTCTTTTCCATTTAATCTTGGCTTGATGCGAATGAAAAATGTCAATAAATTCCTTTTCACGCAACCGATTGTGATAGCTGATTTTATTTTTCACAAAGAAAGCCCACAGCCATTCAGGGTATTGGAGAAAATTGACCTTACTAATCATTTTATCAAAACCAGCGTAATGATCATGCAACCCTATCCCAAAGTATGCTATTCCGTTCTGTTTTAGGATTCTCTTAGATTCAATTAAGATATCATTAATGACTGTCTCTGGAATATGTTCAAAGACAGCATAGGCAAAGATTAAATCAACGCTACCATTAGGCAAACCGGTTTTACATGCATCACCTGGTGCAAAATAGAATATGTTTGCGGAGTCAAAGAGTTCTACTAAACTTTTTGCTTTTTTTAACTGTTTCAATTTACCTTTTATTATTGCCGTTGGAATTGAAGTTATGGAGTGTATCTCTTCAATATTTTTTTCGATTTGATTGATAACTTGAAGGACTAACGAAAAACGAACATGTGGCTGATGATCGAATGTATAACAGCATTTTGCACCCTGAATGTAAAATAATATTGCAGTGATGGCATCCCATCCGGTTCCAATTTCTAAAACAGCGCTTCCTTCTATCGTTACATGCTCACATGCAAGTCTCACTTTTTCTGCCAGCCTTATGATATGCTCCGTAGTTTTTTCAGGTGAGTGACTTCCAGATTTCAGTTGCAGGAGGAAATTGAGCTCCTCACCCCATGGCAAATGAGCCAAGACAAATTGGATTAGGATTTTAATTTTCCACATATTTGGTACTCTAATGGGGTCGGTTGAGAGAGAACAATTCCCACTGCCTCTTCACACTCAACTCCTGATGCGTCTTCCCCACTGTATGTCGTCAAAAATCTTCGGACACTCATTCTAATTTTCTAAGCTCTAGGTTTCGTTTTTCATAATAAATTAGATGACATCGTTTGGCAAGGTTGAGGCACGGACAAACGATCCAGCTTCCTTCTCAGTTTCATGGTTTATTTCCGGACTTTCTCCGGTTATTTAGGACATCAAAGGCCCTACCGTAATACTTATCCGCAGTAGTGATATTATCGATGGCCTCGTGATACTGGTCATTGTTGTAATCGATCCATTCCCGGATCCTCTCGGTCAGTTCTGTGGGGCTGTAGTAGCGATCATGTAAATAACAAGGACTTTTACCATACCCACGGTAAGTATGTTTACTAGGGTCACGGTAAACAGTTTTACCACCCTCGCGGTAAACAGATTTACCACCCCACATCGGAATGATTTAAACCTCCTTCTTTGATTTTTTTATACGGTATGATTCATCGTCAAGGTTAAACACTTTCGCATGATGAAGCAGCCTATCGAGGAGCGCCGTTGTCATGATGCTGTCTCCCATCATCTCCGCCCAGGATTCGAAGCTTTTATTGGAAGTGATGATGAGCGAGGCCTTCTCATAGAGTTCGCTGATCATGTTGAAGAACAGATTGGCCTCCCGCTTCTCGATCGGGGTGTAGCCGATCTCATCGATGATGACGAGATCCGACTTCATGATCCGCCTCACTCTGTACTCGGATGTTTTCTGGACCTCCGAAGTTTTAAGCAGCTTGATAAGGTTTGTGATCCGCTCGAAGCAGACCTTGTATCCTTTTTCAACCGCAGCTCTTCCGAAGGCAATCGCGAGATGCGTTTTCCCGATGCCGGGAGGGCCGAAGAAGAGGAAGTTGTGTTTGGTGTCGATCCAGCGGCAGTCAAGAAGGTTTGCCGCCTCGGACTTGCCGATCCCCTTGATCCGGCCGAACTCGAACTCCTCAAGCTTTTTGGCGCTCGGGAAGTGGGCGCCGGTCATGTTTCTCTCGACCCGGTGCTTGATACGGAAGTCGATCTCCGCCGCAAAAAGGCTGTTCAAGAACGACAGGTAGGAGATCTTCCTCGACTCCGCATCGTTGATCATTTCATCAAAACCATGGAGGATGCCCTTTAGACTGAGTGTTTTGAGATAAGAGAGCGTCTGCTGATGGACTCTCATGAGACTGTCCTCCCGCGGGCGACATCCTCGTATTCGCAAACGGAACGATGACTGACCTCGACAGGTTTGTAACGGCTGGGGACCTTTTCTCTGACAACAGCGACCAGCTCAGGCAGCCGGCTCTGCTTTTCAAAATGGACATAGGTGTCTTTGAGATTACAGAAGCTCGGGGTGTCGTTTTCGTGACAGAAGAACAGGGCCTGTTCCAGGATCCCGGTATCGATCTCCTTGCCGGCGAAGAACCTCTTGGCTTCCTGGCACTGGTCCCGGACATAACGGGGGAAGGATTTAAAGTTCCGCTCCACGAAGCGCTTCCAGGAGTCCAGCGTGAAGAGACCTCTCACAACTGCCTTGAGATCCTCGATCTTGCGTTCTGTCTCTCTCCGGCTGGCACGTGTCGAGACCGTCTGCCCGGGGATGAGAGAGAGGTCGTGGGCGATGATTTCCTTCCCGGTATACATATCGAACACGAAGAGCTTGTCCCCGGTCGTGTAGATTTCGACGGTTTTGTTCCTGTAACGGATGGGCAGCTGATAGTTGGAAGCCAGAACCGAGATCAGGGCTTTGTCATTGGCCGTTCTCTCCTCCCGGCCGGGAAGAAGGTCTTTGCGATAAATCGAGTTCCGCAACGGTCTGAGATACTGCCTCTCCTGCTCCATGAGAACGGCAGGGATCTGCCGGGTCGCCTGGCAGATCCCTGCCGTTCGCCCTCCGGGAGAGCCACTTCAGCACACCAGTGTTCGCTTCCTTGATCTCCTCGAAGTCCCTGGTCGAGAGATAGCTCCCCTTGACGAACTTCACCAGATTCTCAACTTTTCCCTTCGATTCGGGATCCGCCTTCCGGCACACATAAAGACCGCACTCCTGTTCCTCGATAACGTATTTGAAGTCTTTCGTGTAGATGATGTCTCCGGCATTCTCGCTGAACACCATCAGGCTATCCTGATCGATGACGATCTCCTCCGGACGGCCGCCGAAGTAATCGAACGCGTCAAGCAGGTGGCGAATCACATCCAGGGTTTTAAACGGCTGCCCCTGGAAAATCACATACTTGAAGCGACTGGCCGAGAGGATGGAGACAAAGATATAGAGGACAAGCCCGCTCCGGCAGCGGAACCGGCCGAAGTCGAGCTGCATCTGTTTGCCGAAGGGCAGCTCTGGAACTTTGGCGTAGAGCCGGCCGTTTCTCTTCAACTTCAGTGTCTCCGTCTCGATGAGATAGCCGACGTAATTTCGCAGGGTCTGCTCATTGCCGGGCAGAACGCCGTATTTTTCCTCAAGGTAATCGTAAACGGACGATACCATGAGCGGACGGAAAAAGTTGGTCTCATAGACCTTGAGGATTTCACTCTGCATTTCGTCGAATGCCTTGTCCCGGAACAGATTGTCGCGGCGGTAAGTTCTGTAGTCTTCTTCCTCCATGGAGAAGTATTTGGCCACGGTTCGTGGATTAATCTTCAGGGTCCGTCCAATCGCCCCCTTGGAATAGCCCTGTCGTCGAAATTCTTGAACTTGTTTAAACATCACTTTTTTGATCATTCCGACTCCTGTAAGGTTTTCTTTCAACCTTACAGGAGTTCTCAAACCATGGGAATTCCATTTACCGTGCCTATGGTATTTCTGTTTACCATTACCCTGGCATTTCTGTTTACCATTGGTATGGTATTTCTATTTACCATTTCCAGATCAAGCAGGATGAGGTTTTTCATGGATCTGTGATAGTGTTCGATCTTCCCTTGAGTCATGGACCTGAGTTTCGCCATTAGTTTTCAAAACACATTGTAACATGTTTATAATTAGCATGATACTTAGTCTGTAAATGTACTACCTAACTGCTGGAATTTCGAGACTCAACGCAGTTAGGAGTTCTTTTTCGGTGCTACTGAGCCGACAGATTTTTCGCACCGGCTGTGTCTTCCGGGGATAATAACAGTAAGCCAAGCGGATGTCTCGCAGAGACTCCATTGCTCTATCTATGGACATGGACACTTTAGCTTCCCTCATTTTCTTGTGGAGCAGAGAGAGAAAAAGTAACGCCATCACACAGGAAAATCCATGAACCCGGATCTTGCTGTCGGTCCAGTGATACGTC
>JBDRSZ010000091.1:0-3264 GCA_043824415.1 bacterium
AACCTGAATTATTCACCACAGATCAACACGGAACAACACAGAAAAAGAGAAGGGGAGGATGGTCTGATAAAATTATAAGTACCTGTGTGGGCGGACAGCGGAAAGCATGGCATTAACTCAGTTTTTCGACAGCTCCGGATCGAATGCACTGTGTGCAGACAGTGATTCTTTTGGGCTTTCCGTTGACTGTGGCGCGCACTCGCTGCAGGTTGGGAAGCCATCGTCTCTTCGTGACGTTATGAGCGTGGCTGATTTTATTTCCAGACATGGGTCCTTTGCCGCACAGTTCACATTTTCGAGCCATTTTCCCCTCGGGTGTTTAAGGTGATCGATTATTTTTAAGCAAATTATTATACAAAATTCCGGCATAAAAAGCAAGACCAATTCCTTCGGCTTTTGGAAAACGGATGTTTCAGTTATCAGAATGCAGGGTGCTGAAACCTCTTGCATGTTGGAGGATGAAGTCGTAAATTCTCTCGCTTTGGTATTCTGTGATTTGGACATTTCAGGACGCGCAGTCCTCGCACCCATGGCGGGCGTCACGGACAGTGCTTTCCGACGGATTGCGAAGTCGGAGGGAGCGGCTCTCGTCACCACGGAACTTGTCAGTTCGGATGGATTGGTGAGAAACAGCTTTAAAAGCTTTAGTCTCCTCGAATTCTTACCGGAGGAGCGGCCCATCGGTATTCAACTGTTCGGGAGCGATCCAGCAGTTATGGCGGAGGCGGTCCGACGGGTGGAGAAATTCCGACCCGACTTCATCGATTTGAACTTTGGCTGTCCGGTCAAGAAAGTCGTTCGAACCGGAGCAGGCGCTGCGCTTCTGAGGGATCTTCCGAGAATGGAGGCCATCGCAAGGGCTGCCGTCTCCGCGACTTCCATTCCGATCAGCGCTAAAATCCGGAGCGGATGGTCCGCATTCCAAGTCGTCGCAGTAGAGGCGTCTCGAATGCTGGAAGAATCGGGAATTCGAGCAATTTGCATCCATCCGAGGACGCAGAAGATGGGATTTCAAGGTTGCGCGGACTGGGCTATCATCGGACGGATTAAAGCTTCGGTCTCTGTTCCCGTGATCGGGAACGGAGACATCCGTACGCCGGAGGACGGAAAGCGTATGCTCGAAGAGACCGGATGCGACGCAGTGATGATTGGCAGGGGAGCGCTCGGTAGGCCGTGGATATTCAGGCAGACGAATCACTACTTGAAGACGAGTGAGAACCTTGACGATCCTTCGTATCGAGAATGCATCGAGATTTGCCTGAGGCATTACCGGCTGGCCCTTCAATCGTCGGGTGAATCTCGCGGTGTTGTGGAAATGCGAAAGCATGTCGGATGGTATCTCCGGGGCATGCCCGGGAGTTCACGCATCCGGCGGGAGATTTTTTCAATGGAAGAGTCACAGGATGTTATAGCCTGTTTGAGGCGATATGCCGAGGCGATGTCATGATGGAAGGGATGGATCGGGCAGAATTTTCTTGACAAAGCCGACATCTTTTTGTATGCTTGTTGGAATCCAAACAGGGAGGAATGGGCGATGAAAAAAGTCGTCTGGATTGCGATGATGCTTTTGTTCGGAGGAAACGCTTTTTCGCAGTGGTACGGTTATTACATCCCGGACCAAGGCAGCGAGCTGGATGCGGGGCTTGGAATGACTTGGATCGACAACCAAGCGTATTACGTCATCAGTTTTCATCCGGATATCGGTATCGGAAAATTCGGGATAGGACTCGGAATCAACCTGCTCTACAACGCGGAGACGGGACGCATCCGGTCGAAGGACTGGAACTCGGCATACGACTACGCGCGGATCGTTCGGTACCTCCGATACGGGCACAAGGGCGACCGGTTCTATTCGCGTGTGGGTGCTCTGGATGCGGAACGGATCGGTCACGGCTTCATCATGAATTTTTACAACAATCAGCTCTATTACGACGAGCGGAAGTTGGGTTTGACTTTGGATGTCGATTTCGGACGTTTCGGTTTTGAATCGCTGACGAATAACTTGGGACGGCTGGAGGTCATCGGAGGGAGGGGGTATTTCCGGCCTTTGTTCGACAGCCGGATTCCTGTGCTCAAGGATTTTGCCGTGGGGGCGAGTTATGTGACGGACGTGGATCCTGATTCATGGAGAGGTACGAAGGACGGCGTGTCCGTCTGGGGAGCCGATGTGGAACTTCCTCTGATTCAATCGGATTTTATGAGAGTACTCCTGTACGCGGATTATGCAAGGATCAAGGATTACGGCAGCGGCAAGGCCGTCGGATTCCAAACCGATTTTCACGCGCTTGCCGATTTCCTGAGGCTTGGCTTCAACGTTGAGAGGCGTTTCTTGGGCAAAGAGTTCATCGCCAATTATTTTGGACCGTTCTATGAAGTGTTGCGATATTCGACTTTAGGCGAATTGATACACTTCTACGAATCGATGGGAGGAGATCCTGTCGGCATTCCAGAGGATTTGCTCCCTATCATCGAGGCGATTCCCGTGAATCAGCAGATGCTCCTGCCGATGATGACGGCGAAACGGAACGGCTGGTATGCGGGTTTGTATCTTGATTTTCTCCACCTCATCCGGGTGTTTGGTTCGTACCAGAGAATCGATGCGCGGGATCGCAGCGGTATGCTCCATATGGGAGCCAAGCTCTCGCCTTCCATTCCGTTTCTGGCCTTGGAGGCGACGTACGATAAGTGGGGCATCGGAAGCTTTAAGGATTTCCGGACGTTGAACTATCAATCCGTGGCACGGGTCGGAATCGGGTACAAGATTCAATCCTACCTCCTCCTGTATTTGGATTATATCTGGAGTTTTGAATGGGACGAAGGTCTGGGGCAGTATAAACCTCAGGAGCGTTTCCAACCCAGGCTCGCTTTTCGGTATCATTTCGGCGCGTATTAATTAAAAAGCCCTGGAATGGTCTTCCAGGGCTTTTTCGTCTATGAGCAGTTTTGCGTCTTGCTCAGGACTAACGTATGCAACCATCTTTGCAGTGTGCAGTCCGTGGAATCATGTAACGCTTCATGCAGTCTCACCTCCTTCTCAATGGAATGAAACATAATGCATCGGAATAAATATTCCCGATGGGACTCATCAAGTATTAATATAATGTCTTTGAGGAAAAAATACAACAGAAAATCTAATCGGATTTCCTGAAAGATTCCCATTTTTCAGATTGTCATGTTTTTCTTTCTGTCTATACAAAGAAGAAGAGTTAAATAAAAAATATGCTACTTTCTTTAAAGAAAGTAGCCAAAGAATCCGCCTTTTTG
>JBDRSZ010000092.1:0-6631 GCA_043824415.1 bacterium
TCGCTCCAATGCATATCGGCGAACGTATGAAAGTCATCCTCTATCGCCTGTCCTTTATCCGAGAATCTCGAATACCCGTACCACAGCGCGGCCTCAACTCCCAGGAAGATCGCCCCCTTGATCCAGGACCCCACGTAAAATTCTCCAGCCCCGGGTACGACCGCCGAGAGTAAAATTCCCACCGCGGGCTTTTTAAGCCCATAGATTTTTTCATTCTGCTTTAACGGTGTAAGATTCGGACTCACCCAGCTTGCATCATCTGATAATAAAAAACGGAGCTCAGACTTACGGGCTTCAACGGTATCCGTCCCCCATTGACAAAAAGTCGAGCCTGTGCAAAAACACAAGCAAACAATGATCATCTTTTTCCCCAAGAGCTGCATTCGCGCCTCCGATCAGAGTTCCATCAATCCAAAAAATCAAACAGGATGCCGAAATAAAACCGCCATTCTTCTCCGTACGTCTGATTTCTGTGCTCGAATCCGTCCAGGCCGTACGCGGCATCCACAAAAACACTCAAAGGATAACTGTAAAACGAAAACACGCTCAAACGCAGTTGAATCCCGATGACCTTCTTCCATCGCGCATCCGACGCTTCCGTTCCCCCCCAGGCATTCCCCGCATCCCCGTAAAGCGAGAGGAAGAGTTTATCAAAATTCAGGAACAGAAAGCGGAGCCCCATCTTCCGAAATACAGGGAAACGGTAGGCCAATCCGAGATGAAGAAGTTTCCTGCCCTCGATGCTGTAATACGGATACCCTTTCAGCCCGTCGAGTCCGCCGGCAAAGAAATGGTAAAAACTGTGTACGGGCTGATCGATCAGTCCGGCCCGCAGCCGAAAAACGAGACTGTGATTTTTCAAGAACGAAGGTCTGTATTCCCGCCAGTCGAGGAGGATTTGTTCGTAGTCGAAATGATCGAATTGTTCGATGATCGTCCCGTATTGCGGATGGACGACGAAACCGTTCAAAAACCTCTGCCAGCAACGGTCGATCTGGAGTGTAATCGTTCGACCGGAAGTCGGCGCTATCCCCGACAGAACGGAGGGCGGAACAGACGTGTGCGTCCACCGCAGCTGAAGCGCGCTCCCCATATGGTACGTGTACGGAAATTTGATGATCTGGCCCTGTTCCTCGAACGTCATCCTCGCATCGTACCGGCTGTACACAAAAGCTGTTCTGAGAAGGTCGCGATCTCCAAGCCTCCAGTCGGCGCCCGCATCCACTTCCATCAGGTTGAACCGAACCTTCATATCCTCATCCGAAGTGTGGCGCATCTGCTGGTAGGCTTCAAGAAAAAGCGTCGGGTAGAACCGTTTATACTCAAAGATACCGAACACGTCCGTGTCCAACAATCCGTTCACGGCCACGCCCCCCAAAAGGGATATCTTGTCTAAAAAATCGCTCCCGTAGAAATACGTCCCCACCTTGACTTTTCGAGGATAATCCACCATCACTCGAGGCAGGAAGGAGACCTTTGAATAGATCGGTTTATACGGGCGTGACGGATACTCAGGAGCATCCCTGTCGTCGAACTGAGCGATGTCCAATCGTGAGGAGCGCATTTTCTCACGTATAGAATCGTACGGCGATACGTAAGCCATCTTTGATGGATCAATAATTTTCTGGGAATCGACGACGGCAATCGCATATCCATCCGGAGTGAAAGCGGCATACGCCAGACGACCCTCCCCATCCACCGCGGGCATGAAGGCTCCGCCCAACACGTCCGTGACCTGCGTCTCCGCGCCCGAATCCCCATCCATTCGGTACACGTTGAAAATACCCGTCCTGTCGCTGCTGTAGAAGATCGTCCGCCCATCACCGCTCGGGAACGGGTCTCTCTCATCGTACTCGGTCCGGATCAGATACCGTAAATCCGACCCGTTGGAATCGATGAGGGCGATGTCCCGTCCGTTCCCCGTCTCGGACACTGCAAAGACGATGCGACCGCTTCCCCCCATCCAGCGTGGTGTGAACACCTGCTCGCCATTGAGGAACGAGGTGACTTTACGGAATCCCCCCCCGTCCGCATCCACAACGGCCACATTCGACGTGCCGTCCTCCTCCACGACGCAGACAAACATCCGTCCGTCCGGCGACCAGTCCGGTTCGCGGACACGGAGCGCGCGCGTGATCCGTTTTTCTTCCTTCTTCTCCAAATCGTAGGTGTATAAATCATAATAATGCGATCCCTGGCGCGTCCGCGCCGTCCTCTTCGCGTAGACGAGTTTCCTCCCGTCCGGGGACCACGAGACAGAGGAGGTGACCCCGCTTTTAATCTTCCGACTTTCAGCCGACCTTATATCCATTATCCAGAGATCGAGTTGAGACAGATAATCCTTGTTCCGGTTGGAAATATAAGCCATCCGCATCCCATCTGGCGAGAATACAGGATGGAAATTTCCGATGCCTCTCCCCTCCACAATGCGTCCTTCCACGAAAAGACGACGAACGGATCGGTTTTCTGCACCGTATCCTTCCTTGAGCCACGCGATCCATTCATCGTACAGCGCTTTCTCACTCATCCGCAGAACCTTCTCCACCGCCCCGGAAAAACCCAATCGCCACGGCTTTTTCATCGCGCGGATCAAATCGGCCAGTGCCTCTTCACCGTATCGATGCACGATGTACAGGGTCAGCCCGTATCCCTGGTTGTACACCCGCTCGTTTCCCAGGCTGTTCTTGCCAAAGATTCCCATTTCTGTGAGGGAGAGCAATCCGTTTCCCAATACAGCCGTGCGCAAGACCATGTCCCTGTGTGTATCCCACATGTCGTAATCCAAACCTGCTCTCTGGAATTGGGACACGCCCTCTGCAAACCAGTTCGGAATGACTGTCCCTGCGAGGGGAAACGAAACAAGCGTCTGCGGATACCCGTGCAAGACATCCGGACGCCTCTCCCGCTCGTAATCGAACCACTGAAAATAAACAGCGGGAATTCGCCGCGGCATCTTTCGAGCCGCGCCCAGCGAGATCATGTGGCTGAATTCGTGGGTGACCACATCCCTCAGCCAGTTGTGCGTTCCGCGGAGAGCAAAATCCCCGGCCGGAGCCCAAATCTCCACCTTGTTGTCGTAGTAGAACGCGGCTCCGTTGGAGTTGTCATCGTGGTCTCTTACGATGAAGTGAATCTTCCCGTCCGGCTCGTACCCGTAGAGCGACGTGACCGGCTCGTAGATCTCCTCACCGATCTTGGCGACGAGAGAAGCCGTTCGTTCCGCTCCCTGATGAAAATGCACGAAAAAATGATCCGTCTCGATCGTCCGCCATTCCAACTCGGGATGGTTGTACGTCTGCAGCTGAGCCGCAATCCGTCCGGTCCAATATACCACGAAAATGAATACCCAAAAAATCCGCTTCACAAAACCACTCATCCCAATTGTTTCAATCCACTTCACCCGTTCACTGTTTACCGATTACCGATCACTGCTTACCATTTACTACCCACTGCCTCCTCTTTCCCTATAGCCTATAGCCTTTTCAGATTCACTTCACCACCGCAATCTTAAACATCACCGTCTTCTCTCCGTCGTTACCGACCGCCCTGACCTGACACAGATACACGCCGCTCTCGACCCCATCCAATCGCCAGACGACCTCGTTTTCGGTTTGCGGCTCCCCGGGGCCAGCAAACGCATCCACGCGCTCGCCTGTTAAATCGTACACTGTAATCCGGACATTCGCCCTCTGTTCTAACCGGTACCGGATTGTCGTGAAATTCCCCTCCGTCGGATTCGGATAATTGTAGACGAGTCGATTCGGCATCATATCCACACCCGGTTCCTGCTCGACCAAAACCTGCCGGCACATTCCCGTGTGCGCAGGATCGTGGAGGAAGCTACCCCAGAGGATTAAATTCGAATCGGTCACTCCTGACAAATTATAGACGAACAGAATTCCCTCATCCGATACGGCAGCCACCTCCATATCACCATCGCCGTCGAGGTCTAGCAGTGTCGGGGGAATAGCCGTCACCCCCCCTATCGCCAAGGGAAATCCCTCCGCCGTCGTCCCATCCATCCGGTATGCCTCCACAAGTCCACCGGATGATACGGCAACGGCGTCAGTTTTACCGTCGCCATCCACATCCCCCAAGACAGGCGAAGAAAGGCTGACATTCCTCTCCGTTCGCGGTATCGGAAAATAATCGGACAAACTCCCGTTGTGGTTGAAGCACCACACACGCCCTCCGGCTGTGACGACGGCTTCGATGAATCCGTCGCCGTCCACATCGCCCAACGCGGGAAGGGAAAGCCCACCGGAAACGCCCCGCTCTCCGAATCGTGCTTTCTCCGCCCCCAGTCCATCCAAGAAAAAGCCCATACCCTCGGAAACGATCGTCAAAGTTACAGGACGCGTGGGCGATTCGTCCCACGCCGAAGCCGGAATCATCAATCCCTCCCAAGATGCACTCGATCGTCTCCACAGAACATTTCCTGTATTGTTTAAAGCAACGACTTCTTTTCCTCCCGTCGTCGCGATCAAGTCGTCATTCCCGTACCGGCAGAGTCCGTCGATGCTCCCCCCCAACAAATCCTCTTGCCAGATCGTTTCTCCCCCCGACCCGACTGCAAATAATTTCCCGCCCTCCGTGCCCGCGAATATCCTCCCGCCGAAAAACATCATCGCTGTGATGGCTTCTCCCGCTTCGTCCCACGCCAATATCGTATCTGCAAAACCATCCCCGTCTGCATCCCGACTCTTCCATGCGAAAACCTTGCCCTCCTCAGTCGCAGCCACGACCTCATCCCAGCCGTCGCCGTCGATGTCGGCCATCATGGGCACTGTGGAAAAAGCCTGTCCGGCATCCACAAAAAGGGCGACCTGAAAGCGAATCGTTTCCCCCTTCACGGTCTTCCGAGTTCCAGTCGCTTCATTCGTCATCACGGCATCGCCGTTCTTATCCCAGGCAAAAATCTTCCCCTCCGCCGTGGCGACGATGATCTCCGTCGTCCCGTCCCCGTTGAGATCTCCGAACAGCGGAGGAAATGGCATTCCGCCCATCCCGAAATCCTGTGGAAACCCGTTCTGCAGAAAATCATTCTTCAAGGAAAACGACATGACCGTGTCGCTCTCAGAAAAATCGGTGAAAATGAAATGGGAATTGGCTCCGGAGTTCGACCGACTGTTCGGATGGGTATCCAGCGTGAAGGCCACTTGATCCGATCCGTTGGCCAGCTGGTGGATGGCATTGCTTCCGAACCACGCGTCGTGAAGAACTCCTACCTCCGATCCCGCGCCGCCGTCCAGCATATCGTACGATTCTCCGATATCCTGCGCCCCGTCCGCTTCCTCTAAATCGACGCCTCGTTCATTCTTGTCCGCGTTGATCCGGTTCGACGCGAATCGTTCCTCGATGACCTTCTCATCCACGTGCCAGATGAGGATTCCAGACCCGGGCAGACCGTAGTCGTACTCTTCCACTTCGACAATCACGCCGCCAGGAGCAGGAGTCAGCGTGCCGTCCGGTCCGAAAACGATCTCATTCCCCGCGCTGTCCCGACCCTTCGTCACGCCGTCGCTGTCCGCATCGTGCATCCTGTTTTCGACGAGAAAATACTCGGACTCGGTGATGGGCACACGATACACCCTGGAGGAATGCTTTGCCTTCGAGCAGGCGACTTCAATGCCGAGGCCCCGCCGTATTTCGACGGGCGTCTCCCACCCCATGAACACCCTGCTCCAGGCACACGGCGCAGCAGGAATCAGCCCGTTGTAATTCCCCGATCCTTGATCCATCAGCCCCCACCTTCCGATGCCGGAGCGGCCAGTCTCCGTATCCCAGAGCGCCGGCAGACCGATCTGAAACCCGAACATCACAGCCGTCGTTCCCAGAAGGCCGATCTCATACCCCTCCTGACTCTCCGTCTCAGGCAGGATAATCCCCTCTGTGACATGATGCTGACCGCCCTGGACCGAAATGCCTCTATAATCAGGATTGCCCGCTCCCAATTGATTTTTAATATCTTTGAAATTGAGAAAAACAGACGGAATGTCCTTGGGCGTGGGGTCGTACTCTAAATCGATATCACCGCCCACGCCGGCATGAAAAACAATCACACAGTCATATTCCGAAAAAAGAACGCCCAACGCATCCGCCGACACGACTGCGTCCCTGAGAAGTTCCACCCAGCCCTTCTCCAACGCCCCGTCCGTCGTCCCCGGATTGTAGTGACCCATCTCATGTGGAACCGTGAAAACATCTGCACCGACATCGCTCAGTAGGATGAGCTTGCCGTACGATATGGCCCGATAGTAGTTTGCTAAAGCCGTCAATTGATGCAGGAAGTATTCTCTATCGTGCGGGGGGGGATCGATGACAGGTTGGCTCGGTACCGAAAGGTCGAAACGTCCGTCGCCCGTCGTTCCTTCATCCTCATCCGTCTGGAATTCGACAAGGAGGGCCAGAATCTTGAGCGTATCTGCTTCTTCGATCTGCTCTGATGAACGCTTCGGAAGGAATCGTCCGTCTTCGTACCGAAATCCGGAGGATGTCAACAGATTCCTCTGCGATACGGAACCGCTCCTGTACTTGAAAACAAAATCTTGTCCCCACCCCCATGAGAAGATGCCCACGATGAACCCGGCAGCAACTGATAATAAAGTAATCCGTTTCATAACGCAATCTC
>JBDRSZ010000093.1:0-2289 GCA_043824415.1 bacterium
TACGTAGTCGGTATGACGCAGGAAAAAATAGAGTCGAATCAGACTTTTTTCGAATTGTTGGGCCAAAAGCTCAGATTCGAGATGTCCTGGGTCAAACCGCCGCCCGGCCCCGTCAGCAACGCCCGCCGCGTGTTTCGCAACACACGGTGCGCCTGCCTGGAAGGTTTGGTCAAACGCGTGGAACAATTAAAAAGTATGAACTGGCCGGCCGAGCTGTGATTATAGCCTGAGGTTTAAAATAATGTTCCGTTAGCTTGAAACCGGGGGTCCGCCGCAGGCGGATCAAAGGGTTCCCCCACTCCAGAGGCTGTGAAAGAATTAGGTTTTAGATCAGGTTGTGCCGAAACTGAGCCTTGTGACGCGACCCCTAATTCCCAGCCTCGGGGTTTTTTTCTGCCTCAGATTTGTTTTAAACCGATTCAAGTGGAGGTAGATCATTGCCATCCAATGGATAAAAAGAAGAATTAGGTCAGAATAATCTGTATCTTGAACACTTACCCTTGACCTCCTTTGGAGGCAATACTCCCGGAAAGTGTCCATACCAATGATATTCAATACACGTTTGAAATTATAACTGAGCATCAGTAAGCTCATTTCCGCTCTTACTTTTTTTAGTCCTTTCATCAAGAAATGTGTCCAACCACACCAAAGCTTGAAGGTTCCGAAAGGGTGTTCCACCAAAGAAGCGCGTTTTTTCATATAGGTTCTGCCTTTTTGACGCATCCTCTTTTGGTGGGCTTCAATCACCTCTTCATGCTCGTAGCGATAGATTTGGCGGTAAGGCGTTTTCTCCGGTAAACATTTTTTCCTAAGTTGGCATCCTTTACAAGCAATTGATTTGCTTTTGTATTTAAAAATGTCCTTGCCGCCTTTACGTTGGCGGGATTGTTTTTCAAGATATTTGCCAGCCGGGCATTGGTAAGCATCGCGTTCTTCATCAAACTTAAAGTCCTGACGACCAAAGCGGCCAGTCATGCTGGAAGAACTGCTTTTATTGGGAATGGGGACATAGGGCGTGATGCCCTCCTCATGGCAGTCTTTCAGATGAGATTGGCTATAGTATCCACTGTCCGCGACCACTTCCAGGCGCTCTGCCTCCAATATCTCCTTGGCTTTCTTGGCCATGGGAAACAGTTGCTGCATATCGTTCCCATCATTGACCACCTCACAATCCACTAAAAGTTTGTGCTTATCATCGACCGCACTTTGAACGTTGTACCCGGCTATGGTCTGACCTCGTTTACTGAGTAAACGCGCATCCGCATCGGTCGAGGACAACTGAGTTTGACCGCTCTCTTTTAATTGGTTCAACTTATCCTGACAGCCCTTCTGACGTTCTTGAAGCTTGGCTAACTTTTCCCGTAAATGGGCATCCTCCCCAGCTTCCCCTTGAGGTTCCCGATCATTGTCTTCCATTTCTTGAAGGTAATGACTGATATCGGCTTCTATCCGCTCGAGTTGCTTTTTTATCCTATTGGCCGTATAGATACTCCCCTTGCCGGCGTTACCAATAAAAAATGATCCGTCTATTCCGACTAGTTCACCCCCGTATAAATCCAATTCCTTGCATAATAAGACGAAATCCTTGTTGACCAACTGAATCGCCACCAGGTTGTTTTTACGAAAATCGGCGATGGTTTTATAACAAGGATGAAGTCCTCTTAATAGCCACATCACTTCCAGATTACGATAAGTCTCTTGCTCCAAACGCCGACTACTTCGAATCCGGTTAAGATAGCCATAAAGGTAAAGTTTTAGTAAATCTGAGGGACAATAGGCCGGTTGACCCTTGGATATACCACCCTGGCTGTTGGTGAATCCCAACTCCTCCAAATCGAGACTTTCCACATAGGCCTCGATAGCTCTGACAGGATTGCTAGGAGTTACATAATCCTCGACGCAGGGTGGTAAAAGCTGGCCTTGTTCCCGTATCGAACCTCTTTTGTATAAACGGGCATTCATGTTATTCGATTTATCCTTGATTCCCGGATATGGATTGACCCATTATACTATAGCTTGGATTTCTTTCACAGCCTCCGGAGTTTGGGAACCAGCGAATCATGTTCCATTATCTAAGGTGCGCTTCGGCATAACGGACGGCGTTCCGGAATATCTTGACCCCGTTCCCTTCCCAATTGCTTACTGTTTGGCCTTGACGCCTCATTTGCTCGAGTTCCCGCGCCCAGTTGGGGTGATTGGTCAGGTGATGAAAGGCTTCCGGATGGGGCATGAGTCCGAAGACGCGGCCGGTTTCATCGCAAACCCCGGCGATATCGTCCAGCGAACCAT
>JBDRSZ010000094.1:0-3524 GCA_043824415.1 bacterium
AGAGTTATTTTCAGAAGGTAACCTTCTTTAAAGAAGGTTACCTTCTGAAAATAACTCTCGATAAATCCTACAACATGGAATACGATTCAAACATCTCCGACAGCGAATTGACCGAGGCGATCAGACTCTCCGACGAGGCCGCCTTCGAAGCGCTCTACAACCGGTACTACAAATCCGTCTATCGCTTTCTTTGGAGTCGAACCCAGTCCACGGAGTCGGCCAAAGAATTGGCCCAGGAAACATTCATCCGCTTATGGCAGAACCGGCAAAGCCTCGACAGTCGGAAATCCATAAAAGCATACATGTATCGCATCGGTATCAACCTTCTCCTCAACGACCTGAGGAAAAGAAAAATCCATAAAACATACATCAATGAACAGAGAGACATCAGGTCGAGCGGGAACATCGAACTGCAAACAAGAATTCATTTAGCCCTCCAAAAACTCCCCGAAAAAATCCGTACCGTTTTCATCCTCAACCAGCTCGAAGGATTTAAATACGCCGAAATCGCAGAAACATTGGGCGTATCATCCAAGACAGTCGAAAAGCGAATGGCCAAAGCATTGCGCATGCTTCGAGAACAGCTATAGCTCGACTTTGACAAATTTCTAATATGAACAACGATTTTCAAAAAATGTCTCTTTTATCAAGGATTTGCAGAAATAATGTCTTATTGATTGGTTAAAAACACCCTCTCTTTATCTCTCCCTCAAGGGAGAGATAAAGATTGTTACATTATTTCTGCAAATCCTTGATAAAAGAAACATTTTTTAAAAATCGCTCTGTTGATCTTTTCATATTTGGAATTTACTAAATTCAAGTTATTCATTATCGACTTCAAATACAATGCTAAAGTAAAAAAGTCATCCTGCCTCCACTGAGAGTAAGCGATCCGTTTTGGATAGATCCCCGACAAGTCGGGATGACTATCGATCCTCTGGTCATTTCAATTCCAACACCTTCGCCTGGACTGCCCGATCCAACAAGGTCTCTACGTCCTCCAGTCGCACGACGCCGTAATAAAATTCGCCCGCGGACATGGCTTCCGCCTGCACTGCTTTAAAGATATCGAAATAGCTGTTCTTCCCATCCACAAAGTTGTACACCTCGTACGCCATTTCTCCGTGCAGTCCCCTGATCGATCTGACCTTCCGCCTTCTCCGAAAATACTCAGCCACATCTGCGATGTTTTTAGGCACCTTCGCGTCCAGCTTTCTCTCTCTCGACGTCATCGAAACGGGCGGCACCTCCGATACTCCTGCTACAGATTTATAGAACAGATCAAAATCATCCAAATACCTGTCCCGAAAGCTCCACATATCGGTTTTAAGCGCATCGATGTGCCCCTGAGTTGGGCTGGACTGTGGAGCGAACACCCTTACACTCTCCAATGCCTTGACTTCCCGAGTGAAGGCCTGTTCGATCAAATTGTACGCCGCTTCGTACGCATCCTCTGGATCGTTGTCCTTATTCTTTAGAAAATATTCCCTTGCTTTCAGAGCATCTTTATTGATACGCGCGAGACCATTGCAATAAACTTCAGCGCCCAGTACAAAAACATCGTTCTCTTCGGCATTGGCCAAATACCACGCCGATGTCGTCACGATGAACGCATTCCGCTTCAACTGCGTCTGGTCTACCTGCCAGGCATCGTCATCCGTCGAATGGATGAAATCATCCGGCATGTTTGTCAGTGTGACGCCCGGAACGCCGATAATGCCTTCGTTGAACACGAGATGGTCGGTGCTGTTAAAATATGGAACGACCATCGCACCGAATCGTTCCCGCGTCCCGAGGTGTGATAAAATCGGTTTGCTGTACGGCCGTTCCCGGTTCATTTCCTCTGAAGCCAAAAAATGGGTATTGCCAAGGATGACATACTCCGTGATATTTTCCACCACGTCGCTCAAGTAACTCGGTATTGAATGCGGCGTCCTCGTAATGTGCTGGATGCGGCTGCCCGCGGATTGTTTCGCTCCCACCATATCTTGATTGATGTTGACGAGCATTTTCCTCCGCTCATCGGGATGCTCCATGAGATACTGATACTCTGAGCTGATTTCCGTGACCCACCAGAAACGAAGGTCCCGGAGCGGTCGGTTGATGCGCCCCTCCCCGATCAAACGGATGAGCGTCCTGCCGATGTCCAGGAGGTTCGCGCACCCTGAGCTGTTGTCGTTGTACGAGGGCTTTTCCTCCTGAAGATGCGCCGTTAAAACAATTTGCTGGTCGTTAAACTTCGTTCCCCGAATCCAACCCTCGACGTACTCCTGCCATCCGGGCTCCGTAATTTCCGCTTCGATATCTACCTTGACGACGACCTTCTCTTTTTCAAGCAGCCTCTGCAGCATTTTTCCTTTTCGCGGAGATACCATGAACGCGAACGTGCCCTCCTCTTTCCCGTCCGGACTTTGAAACGGAATACGTGCCCAGGCGACCTGGTCGGGCCTTTCAACCATCTCACTCGTCCTCGGGACTAAATGGTAGTAATACGAAACGATGCCCAACGCTCCTCTCTTCCACACGGCCTGCGTCATCACTCCCCCAGGCTGTGATGAAGTAAGTACAATTTTATCCTTGACGGATTTCCCTTTATAATCCTCATCCGCCAAACCCGCACCCACATCCACGAGTTCCGCCTTCACGTGCGTCGTGCGGGAAAACATCGCCACGGCAAGCGGATACTCCGCGCGACTTCCGAGCTTAATCTCTTCCGGTTCAACGACCCATAGCTCCCCCGTCTTCGCAGTGTAGGCCGGCCTGTCCGATTTCTGCCGTACGATGACCACATCTTCGAAACCGTATTCCTTCGCCTTCTCCGCCACAAATACGGCAGCTCTGTGATAATCCTCCGATCCCGTTTCTCGATGCCAGTGCGCAAGCCATCGCATGGCATCGTAGGCCAAATCCCCTGACAATTCATTCAGAAGACAGCGTTCAAAAGCCGGTTCAATGAACGACGTAGACTGTCCGAACGAGATGGATGAAGCCAAAAGCAGAGCGACGCACGACGTCAGACCCATTCGCTTCATGTTTCCTCCTAAAAATTCCCTATTGACTTGTAAATTGGACGTTATAGTCGAACCAAAGTGGTTTTCGGATTTCACAATGTGGTCCTCTCCTTTTTTCAAGGAGAGGATTTAGTCTGATTAATTCACAAACCACAGATGGACACAGAGTAAGACACGGAAATTAAAAAACATAATTAAATCGGATTATAATTGTGTTTCAGATTGTTTCTTGTAATTTCTCTTCATTTTAATCCTCTGTTTTCTCTTTATCTGTGCTGTTCCGTGTCGATCCGTGGTGAATAATTCAGGTTAGGTGAGGTCTCCGATAAAAATCCGAAAACCACTTTGTGTTGAGTATATCAAATATCATATAATAACCGAGTGTTAAAATGATTTTTTAAAATTACTCGATCGATTCCTCTCCCTTCCAAGGGTGAGGTTACCCGCCTGAGGCGGGCAGGTGTGAGGGTTACTAGGATTTGCAGAAATTATTTGACAATCATCATCTCTCCC
>JBDRSZ010000095.1:0-2646 GCA_043824415.1 bacterium
TTCTCTCCCTCGAGGGAGAGATAAAGAGAGGGTGTTCTATGAATGACCATAACCCTCACACTTGCCCGCCTCAGGCGGGTAACCTCTCCCAGAGGGAGAGGAATGAATTATCCATAGAGATCATATCATCCATGTACGGGCAGTGTGACGAATACCGTCGTTCCGATACCCTCTTCACTCTCGACACGGATCGTCCCGTTATGGTCTTCCACGATTTTTTTGACGATGACCAGCCCAATACCCGTACCACCGGGCGATTTGGAGAAAAAGGGCTGGAACAACTGGTTTACATTTTCTCTTGGGATTCCTTTCCCCGTGTCGGCGATTTCGATCTGAATGGAATCAATGGTCGTACAAGAAGAATCTGACAGCAATGACTGTACCAATCTTGTTGAGATATTCAATACGCCTTTTCCGTCCATGGCATTCAGGCTGTTATCGATGAGATTCTGGAATGTGAGGAGGAGTTGATGTTTATCCGCGGAGATGGGGGGGAGGTTGTCCGAGAATGCAGTGACGATTTTCATCTCAGATCCGATTTTCAGACGGTTTTCTTGGAGACATTCCGAAATCTTCTGATTGATATCGAGCCGCTCTATTCTTGGCTTTTCGATATTGGAGAATTTCAAGAAGGCATCCGTCATTTTTCGCAATCGATCGACCTGCCCGATGATGCGTTCGATATATTTTTTTACATCTTTGGACTTCTCCGATTTCTTATCGCACTCCGTCTGGAGGCGCTGGGCCGACAGCATGACCGTGGAAAGGGGCGTTTTAATTTCGTGCGCGAGTCTTTGAGCCATGCTCGCCCAGGCTACGGCTCTTTTAGAATGGACGATACCGGTAATGTCTTGAACCAAGATTATTTTTTCACACGCCCCTGATTTTTCAGCAATTTCATTGATTGTCACGATGAAGGAAGTCCTACGATCATCCATTTGAATGGTTAATTCCTTTTCGAAGGATGGCTTGTCAACTTGAAAGGATTCTCCTATCGTTCTTACAAGTTCTTCGAAATGAGTTGGGGCAAATACCTCTTTGTATGACCGTCCAATCGCGGACTTTGTTTTAATCTCCAGTAATTTTCCGATTTGATCGTTGACGAACAGAATTTTACCCTTTGGATTCAGTGTCATGACACCGTAATTAAAGGAATACAAAATATCTTTGCGATTTTTAAACCGAAGGCTTCTGTAATGAAAAATCATAATTGAGGCAAAAACAAATAGAAACATGACGATTCCGAGGAAATGTATCATCTTTATTTGAATGGATCTACTCAGCGGAAATTGTTTTTCAAAAGACAAGAAATACGATCCAAATTCTCCTCTTGCCAGTAATAATTTTTTTCGTCCAAAGCCGGTATTCAATACACCATTTTCATCAACAAGAATATTTTCTTTTAAAAGAGCAAGCAGGTCGAGTTGGCGATTGAGAACAGCGGTCACGCGCTGCTCACGAATGAAGCCAGAAACAATAAATTCTCTGTCTCCATCATTATTCAGATCGCTGATGTTTAATTTATATGCATTAAGGTTGATAAACTGTTTTTTAAATAATTTTTTAAACTGGCTATCCATGATCTCAAGCGTCCCATCCTCAAAACAGACGACTATATCGTCATTCCCATCGTGATTCGCATCGTAGAATTGAATGTGAAGGTTAAGGTCTTTCTCTATTCCGAATCGAGGTTTTATCACATTCCCAGCGACATTCCAAAAACCGATAAAACTGTTCAGCTTGGAATCCCTGTCCCGCCTGTGAACGGCTATCAGTTCCTTTTTTCCGTCGCCGCTTACATCATGTGCGTGAATGCTTACGGCTGATTGTATATATCCGATTGGTGTACATTGGATTTGTTTTCCTGAAGCATCGAGGGCCAGTAAATATGTATGTTTGTCGTCCGTTCCATTGATCATATAATTCTTGCCAAAAGTATCCTCGCCATTGTTTGGAGCGGTCGAGCCTACTAAAATCTCTTTAATTTTGTCGCCGTCGATATCGTATAAGCATAACGTTCTCGGATTAAAACCCGTGGGATATTTCCATTTGATTTCCTTTTTCTTTAAATCGAATGCGTAAATACCGCGCGGTTGATAGGCGTAGCATGTGTTGATTAAAAGTATCAATTCTTCGGTGCCATCCTCTGCGATGTTTAAGAGAGCAGATTCGGCGACTTGACAATTCCATGGTTTGTTCGTGCGTTTTGGATTGACAGCGATTACAATTTTTTCTATTTCTTCACCTTTGATCGAAAAGATATGAAGATAGGTCGTATCCGATCTGCACTCCGACATTAAAATTTCTTTATTGCCGTCTTTATCGATATCCAGTGTGATGGGCTTCCCGAGATGCCCGTAGAATTCTTGATTAAATCTTAAACGTTTATTTTCAATGTTAAATATTTGAATATAATTGGGCTGCTGGAATAGATTAGGGCTTTTATTTTCATATTGGATGATCTCATCGATGCCATCACCCTCTATATCAGCGACTAATCCTGGTAGACCAGTTAAAGGATATTCGATCGATAATTGATATGGCAAGTTATATTCATTTATCTTTGATAAATCAATCTGTTCAGCATTTCTTTTGGAACAGCATATATTGAGCACTATCACAAATAATACTGAAACCAGTTTTGCA
>JBDRSZ010000096.1:0-8406 GCA_043824415.1 bacterium
AAACCATCCCGATACCAGCGCCTCGTATTCCTGCTCGGAGTGCGGGAAACGAATCTGCTACAACTGCAGGATCGAAGCGTTCGGCCACGCGTACTGCAGTCTGCAGTGTGCCTCCGTCTTTGTCGTCAAGGGAGTCGCAAAAACCGCCGTTCAAGCCTTCAGCACGTTGATTCATGTCCTCCTCTGGCCTCTCCGCCAGATAAAAAAATCGTCTTTGAGCAACTGGATGGAAATATGGCTGGGTCTGTGCTTGCTCGCCTGCTTCATCTTCATCTACAGGTTGAATCGAAATATCAATTCCCTGTCGGAGAAAATCGAACTGTCCAGAGGGAGTGTGGCTGTCCTCGATACGTCTCGGATTCCTCCGCCCAAGATTGTCCAGCCAACCGAGGGCGGAATGGTTTTCTCCAACATGTTGGATATCGTCGGAGCTTCCGAAGAGAACCGGATGATCACGCTTTCCATCGATGGAGAATTAAAACAGGTCGTCCTTCCTCAGAACGGACAATTCGTGTTCGAAGGCGTCAAGCTCAATCGCGGAGACAATCGACTCGAAATCCGGGCCATCACAGAACAGGGCAGCGTTTCCACGCTCCAGACGCTTTCTTTGAATTATGCCAGTCCGATGTTGACGTACCTGGCCAAAGATTTCCGCCGGGGACCCGCCAACAAGAAAGATATCGCCCTCACATTCGACGGCGGCTCCATCGATAATGCCGCCGCTGAAATCCTCGACATCCTGAAAGAAAAAGGCGTGAAGAGCACATTTTTCCTCACGGGAGAATTCATCCGCAGATACCTGAGCGTCGTCAGACGCATCTCCTCCGAAGGTCACGAAGTCGGCAACCATACGTGGAGTCATCCCCATCTGACGACTTTTACTGAGAACGGAAAACAGAATACTCGCGCTGGAATCACGGCTCAGAGCATCGAGACGGAATTGTCCAAAACTGCCTCTCTGTTCAGAATGGCCACAGGACAGGAGATGATCTCTCTCTGGCGCGCTCCTTTCGGGGAGTACAACGGAGAAATCCTGCGCTGGGCCGCGCAGGCAGGGTACATGCACGTCCGATGGACCGTGGGTCAGGGTCGGGAGGAGACGATGGACACGTTAGACTGGGTCGCGGATAAAAACTCGAAGGCCTACTATACTGCTGAAGAAATCGCGCAAAAAATCCTCAAGTTTGCCGGAGAGTCCGATTCCGGGGCAAACGGCGCCATCATCCTCTTCCATCTGGGAACCAATCGCACGGACGATTTCCCCCACAAAAAGCTGCCCGACATCATTGACGGATTGTATAAGAAAGGATTCAAGCTCGTCAAGGTTTCCGAGATGATGCCGGAAGGGTAGTCATGCGGAAGGTTCTTTGCATCGCGGTCATACTCTCCTGCGGTATTTCCTGGGCGCAGCTTCCCAACGGCAGGACCCATCCTGAGCTCCGCTGGCGCTCGTTTAAAACATCGCATTTTGAAATCATCTTCCACCAGGGATTGGATTCCTTGGCCTCGGATGCCGCGAGTGTGGCCGAGGAAGTGTACGGCCCCATCACGCAAGACCTGGGCGTCGAACCCAGAGGGAGAACATCTCTCATCCTTTCGGACGTCGATGACATCTCCAACGGCATCTCCAACCCGTTAGACCACTCCATTTTCATCTGGACTCAGAGCGATAAAAAAGAAACGACGGGCACGCTTCACTGGCTGAGGAGGGTAGTCGGCCACGAATTCGCCCACATGGTGAATTTCTGGGGCTGCAGGAATTTCTTGGGCAAGCCATGGGAACTCCTCACGCTGGGTCTCACTCCGACGTGGTTCCTCGAAGGAGTCGCCCAGTACGAATCCGAGGAATGGGACGACCACCGCGATTTGCTTCTCAGAACAGCCGTTCGCGACAATGCAGTCCTCCCACCGCGGAAGTTGGACGGCTTCGTTGGAGCCGACGCCGTCGACAGCCGACTTGTCTACGAGGAAGGACACGGACTCGTCCGGTTCATCGCTTCCCGTTACGGAAAAGAGAAGGTGGGGGAGCTCATCCGCAGTCACAGGAAATTCCCCCTCTCTTTCACGTGGACGATGAAACGCATGCTCGGGAAAACGACGGGAAACCTGTACAAAGAATGGAAACGAGACGTGCAAAATGCGTACGCTCCTCTGCATGAGGATAAAGAATATGCTCAAGAAATGGGCGAGCAGATACGCGTACACCTCCAGGTCGTCACGGGACTGCGCTGGTCCCCCGACGGAATGCGCATGGCTGTCGTCGGAATGGAGCGGTGGGATGAGGGCGTCCAACGGTTGTACGTTTGCGACGTCGACGGATCGCGATTTCGATCCATCGGCCGTTCCCATGTCGGATCTTACTTCTCCTGGTCGCCCGACGGCAAGAAGATCGTCATCAGCAGAAAGCGTCGCGGAGAACACGGTTCGTTCGTGGACGATCTGTTCGTCGTCGATGCGGCAAACGGAAAAGAAAAAAGAATCACTGCGAACCTGAGAGCCACGGACCCTTCGTGGTCGCCGGCGCGGAAGGAAATCTGTTTTGTCCGCCAAAGTCCGGGAAGATCGACCCTTTGGCGATTCAACCTCAAAAACGGGAACAACGAATGCGTGCTCGACTTGGGCCGGGACACAGAGGTCTTCTCGCCTTCATGGTCACCCGACGGGGAGAAAATCGTCTTTTCACTCTTCGACAAGAATGGACACCGGGACATCGCAGTCGTGAACAGGGATGGAACCGGATTTGAAAAAATGACAGACGATTCCGTCGACGACCGGACACCCGCCTGGTCTCCTGACGGCGAATCCATCGCTTTCTGTTCGTACGAGGGAGGCATACCAAACCTCTTTCGAATGCGCCCAGACGGCACTGAAAAGACGCGCATGACCGACGCGGCGGGAGGCGTGTTCAACCCGGCGTGGACGCCCGACGGACGCGCGGTATCCGCCGTCATTTTCGAAAAGCGGAACAGTGTGAATGTTACCTCGATTCCGGCAGACCGTCGGGTTGAGGAAAAGCCTGTAAAATTTCAGCCCGACTGGGCTTCGGTCGAGCCGCCCGGGAAGTATGAAATTCCTCCTAATGAAGAAAAAATACCTGTCATGGAATCATCCTCCTACCGGTCTCTTGCCCATGTCAGGCCACTCATTACGTTTCCATTTCTCGGCCTGGATGATGCGGGTACACAAGTCGGCCTGATACACTACGCTTCCGATCCGCTGTACAAGCATCAAATCCTCGGCACTATTACTGCCAGAAAACGGGTAGACTGGCGGATCGAATACACAAACGGTCAATTCGAACCCGTCATCACACTGACATGCTGGGGACGGACGAGAGACCGAGGAGAATTCCTCCTCAGGGACGCTCCACGACTCTGGGAACGGAGATCCGGAGCCGACATCCGACTGTCCCTCCCCGTCAATTTCGGACGGACACTTCTCTCCAACCATCTCTTCTATGTTTTGGGACGTGCGGAACGGATTCAGCTTCTCCATCCTGACCGGTTCTCGAACTTGAGCCCTTCGTTCCGTCCCTTCGCCGGATGGATCAACGCTGTCGGACTGGGGTACGCCTGGGCATGGGGGAGGCCGGACGTCGGATTCGGCGTCCACCCTTCCACGGGTATTTCGTTCCATTCATCCTTTCAGCATGCCGGACAGTTCCTCGGGAGTGACATCGATCAAACCCGTATCGAAAGCGGCGCGGCTTATCGTCAGGAGCTCCCGTTCAAGCGTCACGTCATCGCCGCCCGGATCGGAAGCTTCTTCCAGTGGGGCGACCAGCCAATCCAGGACGGTATGAGTCTCCTCGTTCCGGGTGCGATACGAGGATTGTCCCGATCCAAAGAAGGCGACCGATTCCTGTACGGAAGCGTCGAGTACCGCGTTCCTCTCATCCGCGATTTGGGTTTCCGGGTTCCCGTCCTATATTTTGAGCGATTCGCCGGATCTTTCTGGATGGACTGCGGAAAAGCCTGGGGAAGAAACCTGACGACCTACGAAACAGGGGAAAAGCGCGGCTTCCGAGAGGGAGAATGGGCGATGACAGCCGGCGTGGAGCTTCGGTGCCGGATCTACCTCTGGGGAAAGCTGCCCGTCCTCGTGCGGGGAGGATTCGGTCGGGATATCATCCACGGGGAGAAGGGGAATTGGTACTGCCTCATCGGTCCCTTCTACAGTGAATGGATGCCTCAACGATTCCATCATGATTTTTAAGTTGTTCCCAATTTTCCATTCAGGCTGTTTGAGGCTTGACAATATGGATTGGAATGATTATACTAACCCGAATGTTACGGCATGACAATCCACAAGTGACTAAAGTTAAAAGTGAACTATAGTGCCTAAAGTTGATTGAAGTATCATTCTGTGAAAAAACAACAAAGATGAATTGAAGTACTATTTCGAGGGTAATACGAAGTAATGAAAAAAACAGATACCAAGAGGTCAAAAGATGAATCATCCTGCAGGAACCCAGCAGATCAACGTGGAATTGGGAGAAAAGGAAGCTGAGGGAATATACTCCAACTTTGTCCTCATCAGCCATTCGCCGGCGGAGTTTGTTATCGATTTTACACGAATGCTGCCCGGAGTGCCCAAGACGAAAGTGTATGCCCGCATCATCATGACTCCCCAACACGCAAAATCTCTTTCGAAGGCATTGAACGAGAACATCGACAAATTCGAGAAAGAATTCGGGGAGATAAAAATTCTTGGAGGAGACCAGGCGAAGCAGTTCGGATTCAAGCACGCGGAACCTAAGAAGAAAGACGAGTAAGCACACTCTATCTCATACGACGGTCGATTGATTGAGGAGGTCTCTTGGATCGCGTTCGCCCTTCCAAGAAGGGTTATCACATTTTCGTTTTTTTTGTGTTGGTTTATCTTGGATGTTTCGGTTCTGGGATTGCACAGCGGAAACGCATTATGAAGCGGGTCTCCATAGCTTGCGAATTGGGCAACTTCCAGCCGCACAGTCTGAACGATGAACCTCGATTCGATACTTTCGGCGCGGCCGGCGCCACACCGTACGTGGGTTTGGCTGTTTCAGCGCCGTTCTTTGGTGGAATGGGGTTGCGTGCGTCCGCGGGCTACTGGTCGCTGCGCGAACTTGATAAGACGGAAACTGTCCACTCACTGACCCTCCATCCAATCACATTGGACATCAAATACTGGTTTGTGCCCGATTACAGGCTATCCGCCTATGTGATGTACGGAGGGAGTGTGGTTTTGGGGATTGAGAATGAGACGAAACCTTTCGGTCGAAAATTACACAAGGCGCGCACAGGATTTGGTGCCAGTCTGGGCGCAGGATTTGATTTTGAATTGAACGAGAGAGCGGGTTTGGGCATGGCATTTCAGTACCTTTATATTCGTTTCAGGGAGCCGGTGGGCGGCGTGGACGATTTCAGCGGACCCAAGATCACGGTGATGGCTTTTTTCCTCCTTTAATCCCGCCAGAGGCGGGCAAGGGTTTAATTCCCCGCTCCTTGGTGCGTTCAATGTTTTTGTTTTTGATACCCAGCTGCTTGCGGCGGGGTAGTTCATTGACAAATTGTGTTTGAAATGATGCAGAAGCTCGGATATCTTTCGGGAATGGGGTGATGGTATGGAAAAAACATTCCGATTCCTCGTCAATGGCGAGTGGCAGACTTCGAAAGAGACGATGGAAGTACTGAATCCTTTTAACGGTGATGTCGTGGGGACGGTCCATCGTCCGTCTGTCGGGGATGTCGAAAACGCAATTCAATCGTCTGTGAAGGCATTTGAAAAAATGAGACGAATGCCTTCTTACCAGCGTTCCGAGATTTTAAAAAAAGCGGCTGCCATGATTGATGAGCGGAAGGAGGAACTGGCGAGGGTCCTGTGTCAGGAAGCGGGCAAGGCCATCAAGCACGCGCGTGGGGAGGTGACGCGGACAGTGAGCACGCTGACGATCGCCGCGGAGGAGGCCAACCGGGTTGTGGGCGAGGCCGTCCCGTTGGACATCACACCGGCTGCAGGAGATCGGCTGGGCATCGTTCGGCGGTTTCCCGTCGGCCCGATCGCGGGTATCAGCCCTTTCAACTTTCCGTTGAATTTGGTCTGCCACAAAGTCGCCCCTGCACTCGCTTCGGGGAATACGATCGTTGTGAAGCCTGCGAGTGCGACACCTCTTTCAGCCCTGCTTCTGGGAGAGATTCTTTTGGAAGCGGGCGCTTTGCCGGGATCGTTCAACGTCATCCCCTGTTCTGCGAAGCTGGCCGATCCGCTCGTCACCGATCCAAGGTTCAAGATGGTCACGTTCACGGGAAGCGCGGAGGTGGGCTGGGGATTGAAGTCCAAAGCCGGGAAGAAACGGGTCTGCTTGGAGCTGGGCGGGAACGCGGCTGTCGTCGTCGAATCGGATGCGGACATGGACTTCGCCGTCCAGAGGTGCCTCCTTGGCGGGTACGCCTACGCGGGCCAGGTCTGCATCGCGGTACAGCGGATCTTCATACAGGAGCGTGTCTACGATGACTTTGTGGAGGTCTTCGTGAAGGGTGTAAAGGCTCTTAATGTCGGCGATCCGATGCTGGAGGAAACGGACGTCGGGCCGATGATCGATGAGGCGTCCGCTATCCAGACGGAGGCGTGGGTGAACGAAGCCGTGGCTCAGGGAGCGGAGATCCTGACGGGAGGCCAGCGGGACGGGACGATTTATGATCCCACGGTCTTGATCAATGTACCGCGGGACGCGAAGGTCTCCTGTCAAGAAGTGTTCGCGCCCGTTGTCGTCATTGGCAAGTACAAGAAATTCGAGGAGGCCATCGACAAGGTGAACGATTCGGTCTTTGGGCTTCAGGCAGGCGTGTTCACAAAGGACATCGAGAAAGCGTTCAAGGCATTCAACGAGATTGATGTAGGCGGTGTGATCGTGAACGACATCCCGACGTACCGCGTGGACCACATGCCGTACGGGGGCGTGAAGGATTCCGGGTTCGGACGGGAGGGCGTGAAGTACGCGATGGAGGAGATGACGGAGCTGAAAATCATGGTGGTGGATCATGGGTTGTAGTGTTTTATTTGAAAATAATGAACCACAGAGCACACAGGGGTCACAAAGAAGAAGACATCCATTGAAAACATAATAGCTTCTCTTTGTGTTCTTTATGATTTCGGTGGTTCTTTTATTGCTTGCAATTTAGTAGCGATTGAGATATGACTGGTTTCGATTTTGACACTCCCGTAGACAGGCGTGGCACGGACAGCCTGAAGTGGGATAGATACAAAAACCGGGATGTGATCCCGCTCTGGGTGGCAGACATGGATTTCCAGTCGCCTCCTTCCGTGATGGAAGCGCTTACTCGTCGCGTGGAGCATGGGGTGTTCGGCTATTCCGTACCGCCCGACGAGCTTGTCGAGGTCGTCGTAAATAGGCTTGAGGTCAAATACGGATGGAGAATCGAGCCGGAATGGCTGGTGTGGATTCCGGGACTGGTTTCGGCCATCCACGTGGCCTGTCGGGCCGTGGGGAACGATGGGGATGCCGTGCTGACGACGGTGCCTGTCTATCCGCCGTTTTTATCCGCGCCCAAGTATTCGAGGAGGAATTTGATCCGCGTCCCATTGGTGAATGAAAACAACCGTTGGATTTTCGATTTTGATCTTTTGGAAGATTCAATCACGCCGAGCACGAAGCTGTTGCTTCTTTGCAGTCCGCACAACCCGACGGGAAGGCTCTTCAATCGGGAAGAACTGAGGCAAATCGCCGAAATCTGTGAAAGGCGCCACATCATCATTTGCTCGGATGAGATTCACTGCGACCTCATCTTAGACGAAGGAAAGAAACACGTTCCGACCGCATCCCTCGATCCCGAAGTGGCCGGACGAACGATTACGCTGATGGCGCCCAGCAAGACGTACAATATCGCAGGACTGGGATGCGCTTTTGCCGTTATCTCAAACCCGAGCTTGCGCAGACGGTTTCGCCTGACGATGGCGGGCATCGTGCCTGATGTGAATATCATGGGATATGCGGCCGCTTTGGCAGCTTATCGGGATGGGAACGAGTGGCTCGAAGCGGTGTCGAAATACTTGAGAAGCAATCGCGACGCGGTGACCCGGGCGGTCGATGAGATGCCGGGGCTTTCGATGTGTCCCGTAGAAGCGACGTACCTGGCTTGGATTGATGCCCGCGAGGCCGGGCTGGATGATGCAGCGCAGTTTTTCGAAGAGGCCGGCGTGGGTTTATCGGACGGACGGGATTTCGGAACGGAAGGATTTCTGAGACTAAATTTTGCCTGTACCCGATCGATGCTGAGTGACGCCTTAGAAAGAATGCACACTGCGATAGAAAATAAAATAAAGGATAACGCAAGATGAAAGAAAAAATCAAAAACGCACTGGATAAGATTCGACCTTCACTTCAGGCGGATGGAGGCGATGTGG
>JBDRSZ010000097.1:0-3903 GCA_043824415.1 bacterium
CGCATCTACGCCGATTTTGCCCATCATCTGATCAGCATCGCCAGGAAACTCTACCAAAAGGAACCGTTGGCCGTGGAACTCAAGAACACGGTTTACGCCTTAGATGCCACGACGATCGATCTGTGCCTGTCGATTTTTCCCTGGGCACACTTTCGGGAAACAAAGGGGGCCGTCCGTCTCCATACCCTGCTGGATCTGCGGGGCAACATCCCAAGCTTTATCTACATCTCCGACGGAAAACTCCACGAGGTCAACGTTTTGGATATAATTCCTCTGGAAGCAGGCGCCTTCTACATCATGGATCGCGGCTTTCTGGACTTCTCCAGACTCCATGCCATTACCAGGGCTTCAGCGTTCTTCGTTATCCGGGCCAAGTCGAATCTGAAAAGCCGCAGGCTCTACTCCCATCCGGTGGACAAATCTACCGGGGTTGTGTGCGATCAATCCATTCTGCTGACCGTTCCGAAGTCTGCCGGGGATTATCCCGACAAGCTCCGCCGAGTGAAATATTACGACGCCGAGACCGACAAAAACTTGGTGTTTCTGACCAACAACTTTTTGCTGCCCGCCTTTACCATCGCCCAGCTTTACAAACAACGATGGCAGGTAGAACTCTTCTTCAAGTGGATCAAACAGCACCTGCGCATCAAAAGCTTTTACGGTACTTCGGAGAATGCCGTGAAGACCCAGATCTGGATTGCCATTTCCGTCTATCTCATCGTGGCAATCATCAAAAAACGGCTGAATCTCCAGGAAAGTCTCTACACAATTTTACAGGTTTTGAGCGTCTCCCTATTTGAAAGAACATCCATGTTTCAGCTACTTACATTTTATGATTACACAAACGACACGGATAATAATCTTAACCAGTTGAACTTATTCACGGATTATTCCGGACAGTAGTGAAGTCTGCTGATGAGTTCGTTCCCGGAACAATAGGGAATAAACAGCTTTTCCCTCGCCCGGGTCACCGCGACATAGGCCAGCCGGCGGATCTGCTCCTCCGTCCACCTTCCCGGCTCCAGCCAGTCCAGGCCCAGGAGAAAAACGCACGCATAGTCGAATCCCTTGACGCTGTGGATGGTGGAGATCGTCACGCTTTCCGTGGTGACGTCATAGGATCTCTTGGCGCGGTAGTCTTCGGAGATCCAGTTGTGCAGGAGGCCCCTTTTGTCAAGTTCCTTCGCGATGAGGAGAGGCAAAATCATGTCGGGGTCATTCTCCGGGGTCTTCATGGCATAGATCACGGCCATTTCCGACAGAGGGTAGCTCTCCTCCTCCGAAAGGTTCCAGATCCTGTCAGCCACCCAGGTGGCAATTTCCCCATAGTCAGGAAAAGCCCTGATGTCAGGAGGGGCACCATGAGGTGCTTCAAAGGTTTCCGGAAACAGTCGCCCCTGATGACCCAAGGCGTCGGCCGACTCGGGTGCTGATGATGTCCCGTTCCCGACCAGCGCCATCGCGAAATTGGCGATCTCTTGCGTATTTCGATAAACCCAGGTCACGCGATGGACGCGTCCCTGCGCCTGAATTCCCAGTTCCTTCCATGACCGACGACGCTGGTAGATGTTCTGGTTCTCATCCAGGGCGATGGCCAGGTGGTTCGTTACGGGATTGAGCAGAGCCATGACGATTCGCAGCATGTCGTCGGAGAAGTCCTGCCCCTCGTCGACGAGAACGGCGTCATATTTCAGCAGACAACCCGTTAATTTCTCTAGGGTGTCTTGAATGACCATGTCGTAGTACTCCGTATCGGCCTTCTCATACGGGATCTCCTCCCCGGTGATTCGGCCGCAGAGTTCAAAGAAATGTAGAACCTCAACGCCGCCCTCGCCCAGCGGGATATGTTTGTCGGACAACAGCCGCCGCACATAGTTCACCAGCGTGATGTTGTAGCAGACGAAAAGGATGTTCCGGATGGCGGGGTTGTAGCGTTTCAGCAGGGCCGCCCGGTGGACCAGGATCAGTGTCTTGCCGCTCCCCGAAGGGCCGGTGATAATCCGGTGCCCCCCGTCGTACTGCCGGGCGAGGCTTTCCTGAAGGTGATCGAGGAGCTTCAGACGACGGACTTCTTGAGTGCGTTTCTGTTGGGCCTCGCGCGGAGGAAGATCGATTCTGATCTGTGGGAAGATCAACTGCCTGAGATGATTTAATTCCTTACCGGTGATGGAAAAACGGGGTTTTACCTTCAGCATCCGCTCCAGGGAGTCACGGAAACATTGGCCCGTCGTATCGCTGCAAATAGGTGACTGGGGGTGGAGATCATCCCAGAAAAAAATCCGATCCGAAGGAATGACTTGGTGAAGACCCTTCTGTTCGTATTCGTGCTTATTGATGTTGGGAAAAACAACACCACTGTTGACGGTCACCTTGACTTGGCCGTAGGAATGTGAATCTCTCGACACTAGATAACCGTCCTCTTTGATCTTGTCCATGACTTGGCCGAAATACTCACGGATCTGCTGGAGAGGATTCTTGCGTCGTTCCTCTTTCCCTTCCATATACAGCGTGAAGAATTGGGGATCAGCGGCAATGATTTGATCCAAGGCCCAGTCTTTGACTTCGAGGATGACCAGCCCGGCATCCGGGGCGTAGAGGAGAAAATCCGGTTCGCGCCCAAGTATATCCGGCAGGTACCATGCGGTGTATCTATCATCAGGCTTGGCACAGGACTGCAAAAACCGGAAGAAGGTTCTCTCGCCATCTGTCGTGAAAGCGTTTACCTCATTCGGAATCATGGTGGCCATGCCAGCATCTCCTTCACATTGAATATGAATTTCCCTTGGGGCGGGACGTCACATGGACCTATAAGCCGAAACCAAAGAGGTTCGATATCCCTAACTCTTTCCGACAGTCGAGACAAAGTTCATCTTCGTTGGTGGAGTTTGTTCTTCCCAAAAAGATTTCAGCGAGTTCCTGTGCTGGGTCACGGTCCAAATCCTGCTGTTTATCAAATGGTCGTAAACATTTCCTGCAAATCGCCATCTCAACCTCCTAAAAACTTTCCATAAAACCAGAGGTACTGAGTCATAATAAATGGAAGATATCGACCGGACATAGCTACCGAGCATCCTATCGCCAATTATTCTCGTCTCACAAATCGGCAGCAACAGAATCAAAAAGCACCGGATCGACTCTTACTGCTTCTGATTTCTGTAAGCGTTGTAGGACTTCGTTGATCGTTTTGTCCTTCAGCCAATTTTGTATATATTCCTGCAGTTGCAGCGTGGTTGGGAGAAGATTCTGATAAAGAGACTGGTTGCCTGACATCTCAAAAAGACTGTGGAATACAGGTTCATAATCCTTTGGTTCAGCGGGGATTGAACCCCAATTTATAGGCGAAGCACATCGCAAGGAAATATCGTCGGACTTGAATTCCCATTGATCCGTTATGAGAGCCAGGGCCTTGTTCAGGAGGTATCCTCCAAAAGTAAAATAGCGATATCCTCGCGCAACTTCGACATAGGGAATCTGCTCAGGGCCGCACGTACCCACCAGGCGGGTCCTGAAGGCATGGAAGTCACGATACAGTTCCTCGGCCATCAATCGCTTGATGGGCTCAGAGTGAAGAATCTTCCACATGCGGTTGCACAAGAAGGCATCAAAGCCGATGCCGCCGCCTGGATAAATAAAATCAACCGCTTCGCTCCGCGAGCGCGCCTTGATAGGCTCAAGAATAAATCCCTCTGCGGAGGCCTTCCGAACCAGCCACGATTTTCCGGCAAATCTCACGTCCATTCCAGGTTTCACACGCAGCAGATTAATGGATGGCACTGTCCCCAGCTTCTTGGATTCCTGGGAAACATCCACCGTGTTGGAATTCGCGCCGAAATTGCCATAAATCATCCGATAATCGATAAGTTCATAGAGCTTTTGATCGGCCCCGTATTGGTTCTTGAAGCC